>JAYEGG010000289.1:0-2372 GCA_034658995.1 Methanobacteriota archaeon
GCCCTCGGCGTTTGGTATGATGGTTGGTTCGCCGCCTTCCATCACTGCCATGCACGAGTTTGTGGTTCCAAGATCGATTCCAAGTATTTTTCCCATGTTATTATACCTCTTGCTCATTGATTCTGGCTTTGTGGTATTAAATTTTTTGTACGTGTTTAGCTAACTATAAGATTGCAGCTAAATACATACGGAACCACAAGATTACACTGATTTCCACAAGATTTCTGTGTTAATCTCGTGAAATCTTGTGTAATCTCGTGGTTTTTCGCATTGGCTAAACACATACAATTTTTTGTGTGTGTTTGGTTGAGGCGGGGGAACCGCGAGATTTCACGGGATTGGCGGGGAAGATGGTGGTGCATACAATGTATTGATAATATGTTTTGTATTTTATACACTGACGCCCCATACTTTCTCGTGGAAATCCGTGTAATCCCATGGTTAGCTAAACCGGTACGTCCGGAGCCTTAGCGCATCCCGAAGTAATACATCGCCACGGGCAGCAGGATCACGCCCATTGCGTGGCTCTTTCGGATGCCCATGTAATATGGGAGCAGCCCGATCGGTACCGCGGTCAGGAAGACTGCGAGCCCGAATGCGCCGCCTCCTGCAGAAACCATCAGGATAAGTCCGATAAGGATTGTTGCGCATAATTTCTGGTAATTGACGTGTTTTAGCGCAGATGGGGCAAAATCCCCGAGGGATATCGTGGTGATGTATGATGCAATCGAAACGAGCGCGATGATGGTCAGGAAAAGCAGGACTGTGGGCACGTCCAGTGTCCTGCCAACCAGGTCTCGCACTGCGATCGTTGCCCCGCTACGGGGGTATCCGATGACAAAGAGCGCGATCAAACAAAAAACGGCGTTTGAGGTGTTTGCGCCGGAAACCGAGACGATGAATTCCATTGCCCTTGTCCGGTGGTCCTCAAGTCTTCCTCTGATCGCTAATCGTGCGAGCACCGTTGCAACCGATGAAGACACCCCGGGCAGCCACGCGACGATCGATCCGGCGACGCTCCCGACTGCGATTCCACGCAGCACCCATTTTGATCGTAGATCTACCGAACTCCTGCGCTGCGCAGGTATGCTCGATTTTGTGAGTATGCTGATCAGGAGCACGGGCGCCCCGAAAAGCCCGGTTAAGAGTGGGAGCAGGATTGATGGTGAAAACGATGCGTCAGGCGAACCAAAGTGAAGAATCGGCTGCATCAGATGCTCATTTTCAAATGCAAGCAATCCGAGAACGCTGGACATGAGAATAATGATTGTTGCATAGAATTTGTATTTTAGATGTACAAGTGACCCCTGCCCCTCGATATACCGTCCTGATTCGGTGAGGATCATGATTATGATGATTGCTATCAGGATCCAGCCCATGTTCTCACGTATAATGCCATAATACTGGCTGAAAAACAACATGAGAGGGGCTGCAATCAGTAACGATACGATGATCGATCCTGCACTGCCAATCGCCGATAACCTGACCGCAGCCGCACCAAGCCCGTCGAGCAGCATGTCATGACCCGGTAGCACTGCAAGCGCGGTGTCTGCGTCGGGTGCGCCGAGGTATACCGCCGGGATGATGTTCAGGAAGGTGTGCGTGATTGAGTTTGCAAGAATAATGACGGCGATGTTTGTGTTTGTGAATCCGAGGTGTGCGATTGCAGGGGAGAGCGCAAGCAGGATCAGTGCGAAGTTGTTTGTGTGTATGCCCGGGACAAGCCCGCTGATGACGCCAAGCGCGAATCCGATCGATATCGAGAGCGCAAGCATGAATGGTTCGGGCATGGGGTAGTGATGCTCAGCGGGTGTTAATCAATTGTTCTGATGAGAGGGGCATTCACATTACGCAAGTGTTTGAGTCATAGCCTCGTTGGTGGCGCGGTCGGATAAGCCCAAATATAGTATGGGATCTCTTGAATGAATCTCGCTTTTGGACAAATAACATTTAATCCGGGCACATCAGGGGGATCGCGGCATGGTAACCGGGGTTCCACAGAAGGTTCGGGATCCGGAGGAGATACTTGGGCTGGACCTGTTCCATAAAGTGGTACGGAGTTAAGGATCCGATTCAACGAGAAAGACGCGGGAGGGTGTCATCATTATCGCCATGTCTTTCGCGTGTGTCAACACATCCCATGACACATTTGCAAAAAAGTTCGGTTTGTGGCGGTGCGAAGTATAGCTAAACCGGTACATGTACCCTTAACTATCCGGGATTGGTGCACTACCGAAATTTCACAACTGTACGCGATTGTGTTGAGCCTTTCCAGTTAGTTAAACACGTAATTTTTCTGGTACGTGTTTAGCCAACCACAAGATTACACAGATTTCCACAAGATTTCTGTGTTAATCTCGTGTAATCTCGTG
>JAYEGG010000290.1:0-2371 GCA_034658995.1 Methanobacteriota archaeon
CGCTACCTGCTCCTTAAAATCCCTCTTGCGGCGAGCACGCCTGTTGCGGCGGCATTAACGATATCGCGTGAAAGTCCGGTGCCGTCTCCTGCTGCAAAGAGGTTGCACACGCTGGTCTCCATGTTTCGGTCAACATCGACTTCCATTGCATAGAATTTGATCTCAGGAGCGTACAGAAGCGTTGAATCGGACGCAACTCCGGGTATGATCTTGTTTAGCACCTCAAGCCCCTCGATGATATCCATCACGATTCTGTGGGGGAGCGCCATCGATATGTCGCCTGGGGTCACGTCTTTGAGCGTGTTCTGGACCTGATTTCGCTTGATTCGGTCTTCGGTTGATCTCCTGCCTCTCCGCAGGTCGCCCATGCGCTGCAACACCGGCTTTCCACCTCCGATGGTTGTCGCAAGTTTTGCGATCGAGACGCCGTACCGGGTCGTGTTCTCGATTGGGTGTGTGAGCGCGATTCTGACCATGAATGCGAAATTCGTATTATCAGACTGTTTGTTCGTCATAGAATGCCCGTTCGTGGCTATGAATCCGGGATACTCTTCTTTGACGACAAATCCGTGTTCGTTTGTGCAGAATGTCCTGATGAAGTCGTCGTAGCGGTTGGTCTGGATATGGAACTTCGGATCGCGGTTGATGTGCGTGATCGGGTCCATGATGATCGCAGAGACCTCGACACGCACGCCGACGTCGATGCTCCCGTATCTGGCAGCGATGCCATGTGTCTCGACCATCGAGTTCACCCAGTTTGCGCCGATCCTGCCAGGTGCGGCGATCACGTAACCCGCTGTAATGGTCTCGCCGGTCTCGAGCACCACGCCACCACAGGTGTTGTTGTCGGTGGACAGGTCGGTGACATTGCTGCTCAGCAGAAATTTGATCCCTCTCCTGACAAGGTCGTCCTTGAAGTTCCCGATGACAATGGGTGCGTTGTCTGATCCGATGTGTCGCTGCCGTATATTGATGAAACGCGCCCCTGCCGATGCAGCACGCCGCTTCAGACTCTCAACAGCCCGGTTATTTGGCTCTTTGAGCACATCGGGCGCTCCGTACTTCAGGAAAACCTCGTCCACATGGCGGATAAGGTTCCATGCTTCCGCATGGTCGCCGGTCAGCAGGGCAAGATCGCCGCCTATATCGGGTCGCAAATTCAGGGTGCCGTCCGAGAATGTGCCAGCCCCGCCAACGCCTGACATAATACCGCATGGCGCACAGTGCGCACAGATACTGGTCCTATCCATCGGACAGGTGCGCTCATCGATGTCCCGCCCGGCATCGATAACCAGCACACGCATATCCGAGTCCGCCAGTTCATCGGCTGCAAACATGCCAGCAGGACCTGCGCCGACGATGATCACGTCATAATCATTGGTCATTAGATACCTATCTGGGATGGAGGTTATATATCTGTGGCGGTGCCGCAGGCTCACGCTCGCGACATCCCATGAATATAGGCACCGTCAAAAGGTGGATGTTGTCCCGTTTTGCGAGGGGCAGTCGTGCCACCGCAGTGCAGGGGGTTGGTGCGATGCTGCTAATCCGGGATCACGCCTACTGCACACCCCGCGGGTTTTCCGGATATCTACGATGCGTCCGACGGCTTTATACCCTATAAATGACATACATCCGAGTTATAGTGTTTGGGTTACAGTTCGCATCTGCACGAACCACAACTATAGGAGGAAGAGTATATGGGACGATATTCAATCGATGAATTCATAGAGGCAACAGGACAGCGCGATCTTGGAGAAGGTGCGTTTGAACTGGAACGGGACCGCCTGCTTGAGCTGAATCTTGATGGCATGGTCTGGACAAAGAAAGGAGCAATGGTAGCCTACACCGGCGAGGTTAAATTCACGCGCGAGGGCGTGCTGGAGCACGGGCTTGGGAAACTGGTCAAAAAAGCGGTTACCGGGGAAGGCGTGAGCCTGACAAAAGTAGAAGGTACGGGAAAAGTGTACCTGGCTGATGATGGCAAGAAGATCGCCATAATCAATCTTGATGACCAGGCAATTTATGTCAACGGAAACGACCTGCTTGCATTCGAGGAATCAATCAAATGGGACATTAAGATGCTTAAAAAAGTTGCCGGGATCATGGCAGGCGGACTCTTCAATGTGAAACTTGAAGGGACCGGCATAATCGCCATCACCACACACTATGACCCGCTGACACTCAAGGTGACACCGGAACGACCCGTGTTCACAGACCCCAATGCCACAGTGGCATGGTCAGGAAGCTTAAGCCCAGACATAAAGACCGACATCTCCATAAAAACGCTTGTCGGACGCGGGAGCGGCGAATCACTACAGATGGCATTCAAAGGAGACGGCTTTGTGGTCATCCAGCCGTACGAAGAAGT
>JAYEGG010000291.1:0-2371 GCA_034658995.1 Methanobacteriota archaeon
CATCGGTCCGCTCACCGTGCAGCTTCACGCTTGCGTTCTGTGGCGCTGTAGGCAGCAGTCCAGCCGATGCGACGACTGTGAGCGTTGCACTATCCGATCTCGCGGTGTGGTGCTCTCCGCGCTCGTCAGAATACGAGACCTCTGCCGGATCCAGGTTAAACGTGCCGCTCGCATGCGGCTTTATGACATACTGAAGCGTCCGCGACTCGTCTGGCTTTAGCAGCGGATACTCTGCACGTACAGAACCGCTCATCAACTTGAAACCCGAAGGAACAGAATCCCTAACCACGATATCCCTGATCTCGCCAGTCCCGGTCGCTCCTGCGTTTCGCACAGTCACAGTCACCGTCGTCGTATCCCCTTCTTCGATCGTATGCGGCGAGGGTACTTTAGTCACAGAGAGCGATGTTGCAGGGTATATCTCAACCCGAAGCGCTCCCGCGTTGTCATCGTACCCGCCACGCTCGCCTGTCGTGAGGCAGTCAAAGATGCTGAACCTGATCTTCTCCCCGTCACCAGTGCGGTAGAATGTGTAAGTGTGATTCTCAACATCGCTTACTGCTGCGCTTGCCCGCTCACCATTGAATTCGATGGAGTTGAATGCATGAGTATATGCGTTCCCCTTACCCATGCGGTACTGTGCATCCGCAAATCCCCAATCCCAATCTCTCCTGAACTGGAAGATGCCAGAGACCACAATTCTGTATTCACGGTCTTTCTCAAGGATTATCGATGATTCGACCGATGATCCGGTGTCCTTTGGTCCGAGTGCGTGGACCTGGATCGTGTCGAGCGGGGGATCGGTAGATGCGGATGCGGATGCTGGTGTCGTCGATACGATCAGCAGTAGTGTGATGATTCCAATAGCGGTCATCCGTATTCGGTATATTCTATGCACTTTTCATAACCTCTCGTATCGCAAGCAGATTTAGCCTTGATTGTGGTTTGATGATTTGTTTAACCGGGTCGAGAGAGGGGATATTCGCTTTAATCAAACCAAGTTTAACCGATTTTGAAAGCTCGCTTGCTTTAAGATAATCCTGGTCTCTGAACTCCTCTAAAGGGTATGTTCTTT
Source organism: Methanobacteriota archaeon (assembly GCA_034658995.1). Taxonomy (GTDB): domain Archaea; phylum Halobacteriota; class Methanosarcinia; order Methanosarcinales; family Methanogasteraceae; genus Methanogaster_D. The sequence continues at coordinate 1,076 of JAYEGG010000291.1, forward strand.
CTTACCTCGATAGCACTGCTATAATTGCAATGACAATAAAGATTATCACCACTACAATGATTGAAATCCACATTGGAGCTAATACCCATATCCATGACCAGGTTATATAGCCAGTTAATTTTAGTCCAATGAACAATATTGTCAAAAGACCAACAAACCCAATGCCGCCTTTGTTAGTATCACTCATTTAAATCACCTCCCTCGAATACGACTTTCGTGTTCATCCACTCCTACATACAAGTTCCAGATCTTCGAGCTTGTCACGGGCGTCCCAACCGCGTTCTCAATGTGCCCCCCTAGTATTGCGTCATTCTCACCAAACGACGCTGTTACAGTTCTTGTTACCATGTTCATCACCTTACTTCGGCTTATGTAAGTTCCATACTTACAATTAAGTAATAATAATAAATGTTATACAAACGTTGTGGTCAAGTAATTGTACCCGAATCAACCTCCACCGCGAACGGCGCCACCATCATTCCCATTCCCGGAGCTGTCGCGCAAAACGCCCATAGACCCCTCATCGAAATGCCACTGTGCGACCAACCCATCATCCCCCTGCGCCTGCACGCCCAGCAGGGCAGCCCAAAAAGCGCGATCGCAACCACCCTCATTTTACGCATCTTTAATCACCTCCCGTAGCGCAAGCAAATCCAGCTTTGACTGAGCCCTCATCACATTCTCTGATGGGTCGACGAAAATGATATTATTTCTTACAAGATAGCTTATCTCTGGCGTAATATGCCCATACGCACAGTCCACGTTCTCTTTTAACTTCGATAACTCTTCTACTACGTTATCATAGACAACTTCGTGAAGTCCTCCCCGAAACTCAATCTCCTCGCCATAAGCCCTGAGAGAGTTTAATAACTCGCCTATCTGGCTTATTCTGACCTTTAGCATCTTCGCAACCATATTCTCCACCTCTTCTACCCTGGCTAGTTCTACAAGGCAAACTGGCTTACCCCCGCAATAATCCCATGCAATTTCCTTGTTCGTATCGTCAAACCCGCATTTATCAAAAAAATCCAAGGTTGTAGCCCTATCAAAATCATCCACCAGCAGATACCTGCACCGCCCAGAGAGCATCGCCTCACTGTAAACCTCCTCGATAAAGAGCGAATCGGATGTTACGGCAAAGATGTGGCATAGATGCAATTCCTTGGTCAGTCGAATAAAAAAATTGAATAATTTGTACATCAATAATCCATCGATCTTTATGTCACCGACCACCTGCAATTCATCGATGATTAAAATAGGCGTACGCGTCTTTGATACTTCCACAAAGAACTGCTC
>JAYEGG010000292.1:0-2356 GCA_034658995.1 Methanobacteriota archaeon
TACCGGCAATTACAACTACACTGATTTTTGCAGTGAGTATCTGCCGGGCGACGCGGCAATCGTCACAATCGCAGGTGCCAGCGCACAACCAAACAACACCACAACCACGCAGATAACAATCAGCAACGTGACCGACTTCGCCGGAGCAACACTTGCCCTGCACTATAACTCCACCGTGGTGCATGTCACCGGCATAACATGTACTGAGGATACCGGAATCTGCCATACAAATATTGATAACAAAGCAGGCGAAATATCCCTATCCATATTGAGCGTTGCTCCATTCGAACTTGACAGCCCTATAGTGCTTGCCGATATCGAACTTCTTGCTGTCGGGCGCTGTGGGGCGACAAGTCCACTCACACTTGCGAGTGTTGATATATTCGATACAATGGGGGATATGATACCGGCAACCGCAGTCAGCGGTGTATTTGTGGTGAACACCGGACCCGGACCGGGAGGTGACATCAACAACGTAGACGCGGTGGTTGCACTCAAGCTCGCAGCCAGTGGTGGATGGGATCCCGCCACGGACGTGGATGGCAACGGGCGGGTCACCTCGCTCGATGCGCTAATGCTCCTTGAGGCTTCGGCGGGGGTGGCAGAATTGTGATGATGGGTGGGGGATTCTGTGGTTTTTTTTGGAATGAACAATCAGACCATGAACGTGAGAGCGATCAGTGCTAATGGCTGATCTGACTTTTAGCCACAGTTGAAAAGACTCCGTATTCAAGTGATCACCCTCCTCTTGAAGAGATACAGACCCACCAGAAAGACACCGACCGCAGATATGATGATATATGCCAGATTCTGCCACAGATATGGGAGACTTTTTAATTTCTTCCGGATAAGTGGATCATGGCAAAAAAAGATTGACCGCCGAGGACGCTGAGGATCGCAGAGGGGTGTTGTTTCTCTCTCCCGTCCCTCTGCGGTTTTTGAATCGTCCCAGAAAATAATAAAAAGTGTCAGATATGGGTTCTCGGTCGAGAGCGTGATCATTCTAACCGCCTGCACCGCCACTGTGAGGGGGATTATCTCTATTACAGGCTGCACATGGTTCGGAAGATCGGTGATCGGTATGAATGTGCCGCAGAAGAAGATCATGGGTATTATCACAAGGAATGTGAAGACCACCTGCTGGTACAGATTATCGAGCCACATCGCTGTCACGACCGCAAGGGATGAGAAGAATGCCGCGGTCACTATGATGAAGAGTATGATCAGTGGAATGCATCCAAACGATATATCAACAATGTAACTCATCAATACGATGAATACGGCGCATGCAACCAGTGCCTGAACCACCCCTGCAAGCACGTAGCCAAGAACGATCTCAAATGGCTTTGCAGGGGTGGTGAGTGCGGTGATCAGTGTCTTGTCCCACTCCCGTGCGATCATGAGCCGCAGGGATATGGTCTGATAGCTGTTGTTTGTTGCGACCATGAATTATGCCTGGCGCCATGAAATCCAGATAATTCACATCACCGATCACAACACGCCTGCCAAGCCCCATCCCAAAGATGAAGATGAAGAGCAACGGCTCTACCACGAGACGCGTGGCATATACGTGGAGGTTTTTCAGGTAATCATACATCTCACGCGCCCAGACCGCAAGAACCACCCTCGCAGTCCTCGTCTTCATCGTATCTCCCTCCCTGTCAGATGCAGAATGACATCATCGAGTGTTGGGCGGATGATATCAATCTCACTGACCCTGGCTTCTATAACCGCATCATCATTCACACCGATCTTTATCCGATTGCTCTTAATCTCCACGAGATTGACGCCAGACATCTTCTTCAGGTCTCCTTCTGTCTCTTCATTCATGGCTTCGGGATTTAACGTAACCTCGATTGTGATCTTCCCGTCAAGCATCTTCTTCAGTTCATCAGGCGTCCCGCTGGTTATGATCCTGCCATGGTCGATGATCGCAATCCTGTCGCAGAGGACATCCGCCTCCTCTATGTAGTGGGTTGTGAGAAGAACTGTTTTTCCTGACTTTTTCAGATTCTTTATCGATTCCCAGACCTGCATTCTTGATTGCAGGTCAAGTCCGGTCGTGGGCTCATACAGTAACAGGATTTCAGGATTTGATAGCATCGCTCTTGCCACAACAAGCCTTCTCTCCATGGCGTCAAGAATGGCTTGTATTTTTTCCGGCATCAGTAGACTGCTTCCATAGCCACCTCTGCACCAAAAATAGATTGAAGAGCGCAAACCAATTCGCCGGGCGATTTGCTCGATTCCAAAACTTGTACAAAATCTTTCAGAACATCCATCCGCTTTTCGTCAGCAATCGGCATTTCCGAGATTTTTCTAGCTTCGTGGTATTCTTTTCGTAGTTCGGGGAGGT
>JAYEGG010000293.1:0-2340 GCA_034658995.1 Methanobacteriota archaeon
ATCCAACCGACCATCAAAAAAGCTCGGGTTTGTGGCGGTGCGAAGTATAGCTAAACACGTGCCGTACCGACACCTCGGAGCGCAGTAATATATTTTAATGCGATAAGCGAGTTTAATGAACCAATGAACAAATCGCCAGAACATGACCATCTCACAGAGAAGGCATATCGGTACCGAAAGCTGCTGAATGCTGCACTCTCTGATCACGACATCGTGCCAGATCGCTCATCACACCTTCATGCTGTTGCGAAAGATTATTTGGTGATGGCAGAATCATACTATAATGATGGTGTCCATTTCCTTGAATCGGATGGCGATTATGTCAACGCGCTGGTTGCTTTCAGCTACGGACATGCGTTCATCGATGCAGGTGTGCGGTTGGGCGTCTTTTGTTTGAGGTGACTAATGGATTACAATGTAACAATGGAAGCGGCATGGATGGTGCGTGATATCAAAAGCGTGGATGACGCTATCGGTGTTGCGATCTCAGAGGCGGGCAAGCGATTCCACCCGAAGTTGTCGTTTGTGGAGATCGAGATCGGGACTTTTACGTGTTCGCGTTGCAATGAAGAGATGGCGGCGGTGATGCTGGTTGCGGGAACCGCGCTTGTCGGGATGGTGCTGTCCATGAAGGTCTTTGATGCTGAGAGTGAGGAACATGCATCACGGATTGCAAAATCAATGGTCGGGCGCGCACTCAAGGGTGTGCCACTGCGGGTGATTGAGGTTGTGGAATGGAACGGCTGAGTGATGTGCTGAAAAACGGCGCAGAGACATGGAAGCAGAACCCGATTTTGTGCATGCCGTTCCTGCTCATTTTCTTCTTCCAGATTCTGTTTTTAGTGTTCCTGTTACTCGGGCTTGCAGCCGTCATCGGCACTGATACGATTGCAGGCATCCAGTCGCAGGCATCTGAGATCGCACAGATGGCGCAGTATTCGGACACATCTCCAATCGAAGAGATGTCAGAGCTGCTACGCACGATTGCGCCGTTCACAAGCATATTTATTGCCGCAGCTATTATCCTGGTGGTCGGGTGTGCGCTGATCCAGGCATTCTTTTCTGCAGGCGCAATCGGCATGGCAAGGACTGCAACAATGACTGGCACCACCCGGACCAGGGATATTCTCGCATGCGGCATGCAAAGCGGGCTTAGCCTGTTTTTTGTCGGTATCGTGATTATGCTCATGTTTCTTGTCGGGATCGTATTCATGCTTCCCGGCGTATTCATAATCATGGTCACAGACAACGTCCTTGTGCAGGCGATCATCATGTTCATCGGGTTTATTTTCTTATTTTTATACATGGTTGTCCTATCGATTGGGCTGGCACCGGTCAAGTATGCGATCGTGGTCAACCACGCCGGACCAATCGAAGGCATTACGAGTGGATGGAGTTTCTTTTCATATCATAAAATGGATGTTTTTCTGATGTGGTTGTTGATGATCGTGATATCAATGGTCCTTGGTATGGCAGGGCAGATCTTTTACATAAACCCGATTTTGGTAATGGTCTGGCAGTTTGTCGGCACGCTGATCAACCTGGTCATCGTTATGCCGCTGATCACGGTGTGGTGGACGCGCCTCTATATCAGCCGGACAGTTGTTGAAGGGGACGCGCCTGCGTTTGTTGTTACCCGCTACTGACACTACACGGACACCACCACTGGCACTGCCACCGACGCCGCCACCCATTCGGCATCCGGAAAGTTTTATAGATACGCGGCAGAAGACCCCGTTACTTGTAGCGGGGATGAATGCCGCCATTTTGTTGGTTTTAGTCATGTTCTACTCTCTCAATATACCTCTTAATCGTTTCACTGCTCACTTCTCCCGCTGTTCCGACATAGTAACTTCGGGACCACAGTCGCCCTTTGCGGAATTGCCGACGTAGTTTTGGGAAGATCCTGAAGAGAGGTAACCCACGGTTCCTTTTAGACATTTCACCGCATCAGATAGTCGCGTGATTGGGGGGAATTCCAACGATTGCCGTATGGTTGTGGTCTGGTCTAACTTCGATTGCGATTAATGTCCACCCCTTCTTTTCCACTTGTTTCCTAAAGAACGGTTCAAGGTATTCAGCAATATCGTCTTTGAAAAACCTTACGCCGGTACATGGGTCAAAAAACAATATGATAGTTAGTGTGAAACACCGAACTTCTGGTTGTTTTGGCTTCCATAAACTATATATGTATACCGATTCAACCAATGTAAGTATTGTGCCAAGACGTACTTTCAAATACCGGATATACCCAACCAAAACACAAACAATAATCCTGTTACACTGGTTAAACGTATGCAGGTATCTGTACAATGAGATGCTTGCAGACCGTAAGAATGC
>JAYEGG010000294.1:0-2340 GCA_034658995.1 Methanobacteriota archaeon
TATGATCTCGAAATAGTCTGGTTCATTGCCCGGATCGCCACCGCCGCCACTACTATCACTGCCACCACTCCTGAGTGCATGATATGCCAGCAGATGCCCCAGACTCTCTCCAATCGAACCTGCGTCAAGGGATTCTGTGATCAGCTGTTTTCTGCGTCTTTTCTCTCGTTCCAGCTCGCTATCCCGTGCGTTCTCCATGGATTTGATCTGTTCATCGTGCAGGTAGGTGATTCCCGGAATATCCAGCCGGGAAGTGTCTGTTGCCCTCCAGTTGTCGTATCCGATCTCTTCAAGGAACATGGATGGTAGCCGCTCCCGCCCGTTGTGCTGGGTTGCGAGTGTTAGCCAGAGGTGCTCTCTTGCTCTGGTCATAGCAACGTAGCAGAGCCTGCGTTCTTCTTCCAGCTTGATCTTCCGTTTCCGTTCCCTGATCGCGGCTGCCAGTTTCGTTTTTGAACCGTGGTCATGCTCAAAGATGTCGCGGTATTGTTCCATTAGTTCCACGGGTATCAGTGGTTCCACGCCGCCCCTTGATAGCGGGAACTTGTCTTTAGCCATGTTGGTCACGAAGACCACCTTGAATTCCAGACCTTTTGAGGCGTGGATTGTCATGAGGCTTATCGCATCATCCGCAACGATCCTTGCGCCTGGTGGATTCTTCCCCATTTCGTCCAGTATCTCCAGGTATGCGATGAACTCGCCAAGTTCCTTGCCGTGAGCGGACTCGAACCGTTCAGCCATCTCATGCAGGTCTCGCAGGTTCATCATGGCTTCCCTGCTCCGCCTGGTGTTGTCAAGCGTGAACTGGCGTGATAGACCTGATGCGTCCAGAACCTCAAGCACGACATCTGAGACGTCCAGCACGAGTTTTTCTTTCAGGCGGTCTATGCGTTCCCTCATCTGCCGGATGATCTGCACGCCCTCGGTCGAGAGATCCATAAGTTCCAGGTTGTTGTAGATCGCATCCTGGAATGTTATCCTGTGTTTTTTGGTGTATTCGCCGATACGGATTGAGTCTGCCGTATCGAGGGCATGATTGTGATGGAACAGCCGCCACCAGCCTTCGGTGCCTCTTGCTTTTGGGTGTGCAACGTTGTCAAGCACGTACATGTAGGAAAGGGCGGTCTTGATCTCGGGTTGTTTCAGGAAATCGGTGTCGTCCTTCACACGGATGCTGTGACCCTTCTGTTCCAGTGCCTGGCGGATCTTCCTGCCCTGTGCGTGTGTGCGGTAGAGTATGGCGATATCAGACCGGTTCATCCCCATCTCAAGGTAGGCTTCGATCCGCTCTACAATGTACCTTGCTTCCTCATCTTCATCCATGCACTCGGCGATGTTGACGTTTTCGCCTTCTGCGCCCTCGAAGTTCCGGATCCTGACACACATACCCGCATCATCTTCCGGATAGTTGTGCATGATTAGGTCGTGGGACACATCAAGGATCTTGCTGGTGGATCTGAAACTCACGTCAAGGGCTACGAGGTCATCCGGCTGAATATCGAAATATTTTATAAATTCCTGGATATTGTTGGTGTATGCGCCTCTGAAGGCGTAGATTGTCTGGTTGGGGTCAGCAACCACCGTTACGTTCCTGTCCTTCCCCGCAAGCAGCTTGATCAGTTCAAACTGAACATAGTTGGTGTCCTGGAACTCGTCGATTATGATGTGCCGGTACGTCTCGTCGATCCATTCGGCACCGTAGGCGTTTATGAACTGTAGCGCTTTCTCGTTCAGGTCGCCGTAGTCAAGAGCGTTCCTATCTCTTTTCCGGGTCTCGTACTGTGCCCATGCCTGCACGAAGTCCCGGTATTTACTATATTCCAGATACAGGTCATTGAAGGCGGTCCAGTGCTTCTTATCCTCCTTTTGCGCCTTCTGCCCGGGCTTATCCAGCAGGTGAAAGGTATTGAGCAATGTTGCGTTCTCGCGGAATATCTTTTCCCACCGGGCACAATCAGGTTCCAGCGGGATGATCGCCTCTTTCTTCTGTTGCACGAACTCATCAAGCATCTCGATTGTGATGTGTAAGTCCTTCGCCTTTGATATTGATGTTGTGTACAACAGAGCATCCCGGATGCCCACGCCCTGGTCCCGGTGCAGTATGACCGCGGTATCCACGTCTTCCAAGATAGAGAAGTCCTGGTGCACTCCGCACTTATCCGCATTATCACGGATGACCCCGGCACAGAACGAATGAAATGTGCTTACCTGCGCATCAGACGTCCCGTTGAGCAACTCCTCGACCTGTGCTCTCATGTTGGCTGCGGCTGCTCTGGAGAATGTGAGAGCAAGTATCTGCTCGGGGTCAACCCTGAGTTCCTGCACCATGTACGCGATCTT
>JAYEGG010000295.1:0-4551 GCA_034658995.1 Methanobacteriota archaeon
CGGTTGCAGTGATCAGGGCGACTTCGCCCTCCAAGACACTTTTTATTATTTTCTGGGATGATTCGAAAAACCGCCGAGTACGCAAGAGGGAAACAACAACCCTCTGCGACCCTCCGCGTCCTCTGCGGTTAATCTTTTTTTGCCATGATCCGATTATCCGGAAGAAATTAAAAGGTCTCCTGCCCCTGGGTTTCAGGGGACCCCTGAAATCCCTTACGCCGCATCCTCCAGTTCGATCCTCGGCGCGACACCGAGCGACTTGATCTCATCGAGCAGCAGTTTGAATGCATAGCTCATATCCACAGGATATATATCGACTTCAGACTTGCAGTTGGTGCAGAACGAAACGTTCTTTCTCTGGTCGTACGTTGCGATCATCCCGCACTTTCTGCAGACCAGTTCGGTCACCTTGTCGGATTCATCAAGGAGTCGTTCTTTAAGTGAGAGCGCGGCACCGTGCCCGATAAGAACGTCGCGTTCCATCTCTCCGAACCTGAGACCGCCGTCTCGTGCGCGACCCTCTGTTGGCTGGCGTGTCAGCACCTGGACAGGTCCGCGGGATCGTGCATGGATCTTGGATGCAACCATGTGGTGAAGCTTCTGGTATAGAATAACTCCGACGAATATATCAGCCTGAATTTGCATTCCTGTGACGCCGTCATACATCACTTCCTTGCCGGAGTGTGCAAACCCGCAGCTCTTAAGCCCGTCGCGTAACTCGACTTCAGTTGCGCCTGAAAATGCAGTGGCATCGATCGATTCTCCGTTCATTGAGCCGACCTTTCCGCCGATCATCTCCATCACATGCCCGATCGTCATTCTTGACGGGATTGCGTGTGGATTGATGATCAGGTCAGGAACGATCCCCTGCTCCGTGAATGGCATATCTTCATAGGGTACAACCAGACCGAGAACGCCTTTCTGCCCGTGCCTGGATGCGAATTTGTCCCCGATCTCCGGGATCCGCTGGTCTCTGATCTTCACCTTTGCAAGACGGGACCCATAAGACTCGGTTATGATGATCGTGTCCACGATCCCTTTCTCGTTTGACCGCATCGTCACCGAGTTCTCTCGGCGTTGCTGCGGGGCAAGCCCGAGCTCGGTTGGTTCCTCAACGAACCGGGGGGGAGAGGTCTTCCCGATGAGAACGTCTCCATGATCGACAACGGTCTCAGGATTGATCAGACCATCGGCGTCCAGGTGCGCGTAAGCCTCTTCGCCTCTTGCGCCCCTGACCTCTGCGTCAGGGATCTCAAAGTGGTCCTCCTGCCCGCCGGGGTACCTGTGCTCGCCTCCTTCAAGCGTCCTGAAGAAGTGGCTGCGCCCAAGCCCGCGCTCGATCGAACCTTTGTTGATCACGAGTGCATCCTCAATATTGTAGCCCTCAAACGAGAGCACTGCAACCACAAAGTTCTGACCTGCCGGACGGCTGTCCGCCCCGATGGCGGTCGATGTGAGCGTATTCACCATCGGACGCTGCGGATAATGGAGTACGTGTCCGCGGGTATCTGACCGCAGTTTTGCGTTTGCTGCAGGAAGCCCGATGCACTGCTTTATCATGGCAGCACCCATCGTGTTTCTCGGGGACGCGTTATGCTCAGGGAACGGGACCATGCCGGTGCCGATTCCAAGAATCAGTGCTGGCTCGATCTCAAGATGCGTGTGTTCTGGCGTGATATCTGTTTCGTTGATAGCGATCAGCGCATTTTCTTCCTCTTCAGCATCAAGATACTCGACCAAACCCTGTGATACAAGGTCGTTAAAATCAAGATCACCATTCTTGAGTTGTTCAATGTGATCATCGTTGATCCGTGATCTGCCACCTTCAACCACGATCGAGGGGCGGCGAGCCCTGCCCATATCGGTGTTGATGAGCACGTCATGCCCCTGCAACGCAACATTGAGCTGACCGTCGACGATTCCCCGCCTCCGTTTCATCCGGATATCATGCACCAGTTCCGCGGTGTTTTCGTGGGTGCCGACCAGTTCACCATCCAAAAATACTTTGCCTCTCATTTGTCATTCACTCCTTTATACCGCAACGACACCGCACATACGAAGCTCATCCCTGATGCCTTCGGTGGACTTGACTCCTGTGGACAGTTCCACCATCTGGGCAAAGTTCTTCACAAGACCACAGTTAGGACCTTCTGGTGTCTCGGATGGGCATAATCTACCCCACTGTGTTGAATGAAGGTCTCTTGCCTCGAAATGCGGCTGTGTTCGCGACAGCGGCGAGATTACTCTGCGTAGGTGGGATAGGGCGGCGATGTGATCCGTGCGATCGAGCAACTGCGCGACACCGGTGCGCCCGCCAACCCAGTTTCCGGTTGCAAGCGGGTAAACGATCCGCTGGGTGAGTACGTCGGGGCGTATCACGGTCTTGATGTTTAATTCCCGCTTCCTCATGCTTGCACGCTCTATCTGGTACTTAATATCTCTTGCAAGTCGGTTGAATGAGACTCGGAAGAGATCCTCCATCAGATTCCCTGATAGTTTTAGCCTTTTGTTTGCGTAATGATCTTTATCGTCCACATTTCTTCGATTCAGAGCCAGTTCAAAGCACGCCTCAGCCATTCTTGCCAGAAAATGGGCTTTCACGATCCGGTTTTCCCCGTCGTTGCCGGCATGTGGGAGCAGATACCTGTCGAGCACATAGCTGATTCGCCGGGTCTGATACTCCTTTGTCTGCCGTGCGGCAACGATACTTCCGATCTCCTCAAGCGCATCTTCCTGCGTGAATACCCCGATGTTTACAGCCTCTTCAAGGTTTTCTTTCATAAATTCCTGGATCTCGGGATCGTCAGAAACCGCTTTTACGAGGTCTTCGTCTTTCTCAAGCCCGAGTGCGCGAACGAGCGTGACAAAATTGATGCGCCCGGGAAGTGACGGGAATGTTACCTCAAGTATTGATTTGCGCCCGCGCTCGACCACGGTCAGCGCCCGGTACCCATGCCGCTCTGAGAACACCTTTGCGATCTCGACCTGATCGCCATACTTCTGGTCTCTCTCGGTCATGATCTTGTTGGGTGCAAGGTCCTCAAGCGTCATGATCACCCGTTCTGTGCCGTTGGTGATGAAGTATCCTCCCGGATCAAGCGGGTCTTCGCCATGCGCCTGTAACTCCTCGTTAGAGAGCCCGTGCAGGTTGCAGACATCTGATCGCAGCATGATCGGAAGGACGCCGATCTCCACAGTCTGTGATTTGCTCTCGGTTCCGTCCTGCACAACAGTCATCTCAAGGTTGATCGGTGCTGAGTATGTTAGGTTACGTAGTCGTGCGTCGGACGGAAACAGCCGATCCACCGCCCCGTCGGCTTCCTTCACTACCGGATGCGCTATTGAGATAGCGCCGAGACGCACAAATGTCTCGGACGCATCGTCCGCGCCGCCAATCTCGGTTTCGATGACCCCCATCTCGTCTATGACCTTCTGAAGACCATGGTTCACGAACTCATTGAATGAATCAACCTGATGCTGCACAATCTTGTCCTGGATGAAATATGCTCTGGATATTGTTTTTCGATCTAACATGGTCGTCCCTCACTCGATTGCAAGGCGGTAAAACACCGACTCGCCAGCGGTCTCGCTCGTTCTCGTAATTTCTATGATGTCGCCGGGATTCGCACCGATCTCATTTATTGCAGGATCGGTCATCCGGATCTTGGATAGTTTCTCTTTTTCGATGTCGTATTTGCTCACTATAGTCTCTACCTCATCGTCATCGAGTATCCGGTGTCCCGGAACTATTGTATGTTCAAGTATGTTGAATCCTATGAAAATCCCTCCGCAGAACTGTAATGGTGTTGTAACGGGCTCGAAGGGATTTGAACCCTCGGCCATCGGGTTTCCGCACGTAGCAGCAACGCCGCCGCAGACGTTAAAAGCCCGGTGCTCTGCCTGGCTGAGCTACGAGCCCATTCATAGCTGACCCTATACCAGTTGGAAATCGAGAGGAGTATAGTGTCACTATGGCGCACCAACAAATCAACGCATCCATACATATTAAGCTTTTCCTGCAAAGGGTGGTTTAAGCAGGATCAAATCAACACTGCATTTACTTGCCCTTCCTGCCCGGGTCGGTTGGTCACCCGCGCAGAACCAAGCGCGGTTTTGATGATCGCGCCTCTGGTGATGACGTTGCGCCTTGTGTAGTACTGGTTTGCAGGATTTCCTTCCACGTTCTCGATTGTGGTTTTGCGGGTCGTGGCATCTTTTGGATCGGTCACGTTCGCCGCATCACACCGATACAGACGCATCTTCTGGTTCCCGCCACAGGTGCGCACCATCTTGCTGCGCGCCGCTGCAAGGTGGGTGTCAGTGGCATCGCGTCCATTTTCGAACTTTCGTTTTCCGCGACTGCTTATATGCCTGCCACCGCTTGATGCGCGTCTTGATTTTCCTTGCCATTTCATGTTTTGTTTCTCCTTTCGGTGTAGCGTCCCGGCCGGGACTCGAACCCGGGTCTAAGGCTCCGCAAGCCCTAAGGATATCCGCTACCACATCGGGACGCACTACCTTTGTGCCTACCGATTATTAAAGGTTATCCGG
>JAYEGG010000295.1:4651-5999 GCA_034658995.1 Methanobacteriota archaeon
TCCGGCATCTTCGCATAATAGTGATATTTGTTCAAACGTTGCGTTCCGAGTTTTCCCGATGTACTTGCTGCTGTATGCAGGACTCATCGGAGACACCATCATACGCAAATCACTATAACTATAATAGAGCCGGTGAGTGTTTAATCAAATAGTCCGAACGCGGAGAGTGCATCGCGCAGTTTCTGCTCGTTTTCCGCACTCATCGGCGCAAGCGGAAGCCGCATGGGTCCGCCAGACAGACCAAGCATACTTGCGGCAGTCTTCACCGGGATCGGGTTTGTCTCAATAAACATCGCTCGCACGAGTGGCGCAAGCCGGTAGTGGTGGCGCCTCGCCTCATCATAGTCGCTGCGCAGTATCGCATCTGTGAAGGCTACCGTCTCTGCAGGAGCGATGTTTGCCACAACCGAGATCACACCCACCCCGCCAAGCGACATGCTCGGTAGTGTCAGGGCATCGTCGCCGGATATCACTATAAAGTCCATGTCCCGGGTCAGTTCGATGATGCGTGACACCTGCTCCAGATCGCCACTCGCCTCTTTGATGCCAATGACGCCGGGGATCTCTGCAAGCTTTGCGATCAAATCAGGTTCAAGGTTGATGCCGGTTCTGGACTTGATGTTGTATAATATCAGCGGCAGGTCGGCAGCGCTTGCAATCGCCTCAAAATGGGCGATGATCCCGTTTTTGTTCGGTTTGTTATAATACGGTGTGATTATCAGTGCGGCATCGGCGCCAGCGTCTGCTGCGTGGCAGGTGAACTGAACCGCATCCGCCGTATTGTTCGAACCGGTTCCCGCGATTACAGGGACATTTGAAGCATCAATTGCGATGTCGATCAGTTGTTCATGCTCTTCAGATGTTAGCGTGGCTGATTCTCCGGTAGTGCCACAGGGAACGATGCCAGAAACCCCCTGTTCAACCACATATTCAATATTTTCTCTAAAACCGGTCTCATCGATCATGCGCGCGGGCGTGAATGGTGTTATGAGCGCCGGCAGAACCCCTTTAATCTTCATGAGTGTCACCTTATAATGGTTTTTCGCGCTGCGCAATCACGCTTAGGCGTGTGATGTAACCTGCAACCCGGTTCCGGATGGTCTTACTGGTGATATCGGTGTGTTTGGTAACCTGCACCTTGTTGTTCTCGAAATCAACTCCGAATGCGTAACCTCGCTGTGCAACCAGTTCTCTTGCGATCTTTTTGATGTATGTCGGTCGAATATTTCCCATGTATAATGGGATGTGGCGGTCTGGCATATAAATATTGCTGCGATGACTGCCGCCATGGCGAATAGCCCTGATTGTACGAATGTTCCCTGATAATGACCCGCACACATTACCTATT
>JAYEGG010000295.1:6099-10098 GCA_034658995.1 Methanobacteriota archaeon
TTGGTACGTGTTTAGCTAAACTATAAGATTGCAGCTAAACACATGCAGAACCACGAGATTACACCGGTTTTCACAAGATTTCTGTGTTAATCTCGTGAAATCTTGTGTGATCTCGTGGTTTTTCGCCCTTGGCTAAACACATACCCTATTTGTACTCGTGATCACGGATACACGCCGATGCTCTGGTACGATCCGAATGACGACGGCGCTACAAACTCTACTATTGTGTTTGCGCCACCTTCCGGCACTATATTAATCGAGACCATTGTTCTGGTATCGATGGTCAGGGCTGCCTCACCGACCCTTGGATCGGTGTTCTTGAGGCTGGCAAGCGTTGTTTCGTCTGTGCACGTGTTACTCGGCGCGGTCAGCAGAATGATCTTGATCAGATCGCCCGTGGTCATCACCGGGTTGTCCGGACTGAACGAATCGTCAGCATCCCGCACTATTTCCGCAACAAAGAACATATCTGCGCACATGAAATACTTACCGGTATAATCACCGGTGGTAGCCCGGGTCGCGTTGTATCCGAGATGGACTGTGCCCACACTGGTCTTGTTCACATAATCAGCATTGGCACCGACTGTGGCGTCCGGGTACGGCACCTGTATCTGCGTCAGACCGTCTGCAACCAGTCGGTAGGTGGTGAGGCGGTTTGAGTCGCTGCTCGAAAAGTTACCATCGCTCACATTGGTGGCATTGGCATCGACAGTGCCCTCTATGTACCGGAGGTCATTGGTGGTCGTGCCATCAGTGATGGTGATCACGATCTGATTCAGATCAACAGGCTCTGAGCCAACCTTCAGCGAGCACCGTAGATTGAGCCGGTCAAGAGTGTCAGAAAATGTGTCATAGTCGCCAACTGATGCATTCACGCCGCTGCGCCAGCCCTCAATGGATTCTACGTCGATATTCGAGGAAACTTCCAGTGTGGCTTCTTTTCCGGTACTAAATGCCTTCTGCTGGAGGACTCCTGAGGTTTCTATCAGCACTGCGGCAGCAACCGCTGCAACCATCACCATTGCAATGAATATGATCAGGGTGCCGATGCCCACCTGCGCACGACGGCTCTGCGCCAGCCTTTCCGGCACTACAGGGATTTTGGAGATTGTTGTGGATGACGTTGTGCTTACCTGTGTGGTAGCCATGCGTGCGGTTAGTAGAACTGGTCGTCGGTTCATTATGCATCCCCTTTTATGATAGATATCAAACCCGTATTCATTTTATGTATCAGCACAATATAAATATATCGTATCTGCCCCAAATCAGAGGGTAACTTGGGTGAAGCGATCGAAGGGAGTGCAACCTTGTACCCGCGGTTATATGAAAGATACACTTATAGTCGGTTCCGTTAAAGGCTCTATGCAATGAGGGTATCTGACATCTTCGGCTTGCATGACGTTCCTTTGAGAATTGACCTGGAAGAAATATCCCTCTCGGTTGAGAGGGTGGTGGGAGGTATTCTTTACAAAAGAGCGTGCATGGAGGATGAAGTAGAGGGTATTCTCTTGTCAAGCAACAGCAAAATCCTTATCAACCCTGTTGAGCCTGTGAATAAGCCAAAAGAACTGACCCCGCACTTCTTAATCGAGTTTGAAAAGTCAATTTTTATCGAACCCAGCGCAAGAAAAACGGTCTTTGTAAAATTCCCGGTGGAGATTGGTGTCTTCGTACATGGAAAGAAAGATTTTCAGATCCTTGACGTCCTCACACTGAATAAACAGAAGTTTACCCTGTATGGTACTGTTATAAGCGGGGTTATCTGCAAGTACTGGAAGAGTGAGGTTTATTCCACGATTCCGGATGCGAATCCGGTTTACGAAGGGGTAATAGAGCTTAACATAACAAACACAACCGCAAGATGGGTTGAAATAACAAAAGCGGTCTTTGCCGCTTACGGGATGAAGATTTATTACAGCGACGATATGGTCGCTATGCGGGCGAACATGAGGATTGTGAGCAAGAAGGTCGCAGAGATCGATTTTGTCAACTCGCCTCTCGAGAATGGGATGAAGAGATCTTTGGAACTCTACACCTCGCGATTAAGACAGATTCCTGTGATCGCAACAAGGTTTCTGATGGATGAGGGTATATGATTCTCGACACAATCGTTTACGGTGACCTCACCATTCTTAATCTCCTGTGGATCGCGGTATGCCTCATAATTGCGGTACTGATAGCCAAGGTGGTGGCAATTAACATAAAAAGGTCGTTTAAGGGCAGGATGGACCGGGACCATCTGGAGATCACGACCAAGGTCGCGTACTACACGATCATTATCATTGCTGTACTTCTGGCACTCCCGGCGCTTGGAATATATCCATCGAATCTGCTCGTTGCCGGGGGTGTCGTCGGCATAGTGATCGGTTTTGCAAGCCAGAGCATAGTTGGCAATCTCATATCAGGGATATTCCTCATGTTTGAGAGACCGATTAAGATCGGCGATCAGCTGCGTGTCGATGATATTTCAGGGTTTGTAGAGGATATCCACATAGTCTCGACGATAGTCAGGACGTATAGTGGGTTGTACGTGAGAATTCCGAATGAGAAGGTATTTACCGGCATCATAACCAATTATGTTGCCAACATCGCAAGGAGGTTTGAGTATGTCGTCGGGATAAGATACAGCGACGACGCTGATCGGGCTATCGAGATCATCGAAGACTTGATCGATGAGCAGCCTTTCGCCCTGAAAAAGCCATCACCCCAGGTATTTGTCGATACTCTTGGAGATAACTCGGTAAATATCCTTGTGAGGATCTGGGCACCTGCTGACGAGTGGTACGATCTCAAGATGGAGATGCTCTGGAAGATAAAGAAGACTCTCGAGGAGAACGGAATCGAGATCGCTTTCCCGCAGCGTGTCGTCTGGTTTGAGAATGAGCTCCGGAAGCGGGAGGTTAAGGATGCTGAATCGGGCTCTTCTGGCAACAGTTTATAAGAGGCTCCACAGATTACAGCCAAAAGAGGGAAAAAAAGATGGCGTTTCTCATTGAACAACTTTTACTTCTATCTGTGCTATTACTCCTGTCCGGGATCTTCTCCGCCTCTGAAACTGCTCTGATCGGAATAGGCAAGATAAAAGCGAGGATTTTGTTGAAACAGGGTGTGAAAGGGGCAGAAGATGTCGATAAGCTGGTCCGCGACCCGGAATCCGTGCTAACATCCGTGCTCATCCTGAATAACGTGGTGAATATCGCCGCGTCAGCGGTAGCAACATCCATCTCAATAGAGATCTTCGGTCCCACACACGGCGTGGTCATTGCAATCGTAGCGATGACCCTGTTGATCCTCACGTTCTCTGAAATCATACCAAAGACGATCGCCGTTCACCAGGCAGAAAAAATTTCCCTCCTAATTTCCAGACCCCTGGGGGCAGTGGTTTCCATTTTTCAACCGATTACAAAGGGATTTTCTATTATTACAGGTATTTTTGTGAAGATTTTAGGCATAAAACTCCACCGGAAAAGATTAATGTCAGAAGAGGAGGTGGAAACGATGCTTGACATAGGGCGTGAGGAAGGAGCGATCGAAGAGGATGAGAAAGATATGATGATAGGTGTTCTGAAACTTGACGAAATCGTGGTGGAGGATGTGATGTCCCCGAAGGAGGCGATAGTTTGCATGAGAGTCGATCAACCCCTGGATTCAGCCGTGGAATTGATAAAGAGTAGTGGACACTCAAGAATCCCTATATTTGAAGGGACTAATGATAACGTCGTGGGTATCCTATATGCAAAGGATCTGTTGGCAAAAGTGGGCGCAGGCGGCGTTTCGCTGAAAGAATTGATGAAAACCCCCCATTTTGTGGCAGAGATAAAAAGGGTGGACGACCTTCTTGAGGAATTTCAGAGGGGTAAATGCCATATCGCAATCGTTGTAGATGGAGCAGGAAGAACAAGGGGCGTGGTTAGCTTGGAAGACATTCTGGAGGTAATAGTGGGAAGTATATACGATGAACATGATGTAATAATAAAGGGAAGACCTGCGAGGTGATGG
>JAYEGG010000296.1:0-2304 GCA_034658995.1 Methanobacteriota archaeon
TACCGGTTCGCGGAGATGGTGGACGTGATCGTCGCATCGAAGAAGGGGCTTTCTCCGGCGGCACCGGTTCATCTCTTTGGCGCGGGACACCCCGCGATGTTTGCGCTTGCGGTTGCACTCGGGTGCGATCTCTTTGATTCGGCTGCTTACGCACTCTATGCGAAGGACGGACGGTATTTCACTACTGACGGGACGCACCATCTGAGCGATCTCCAGCATCTCCCGTGCTCATGCCCGGTATGCACGTCATACACCGCAGAGGAATTAAAAGAGGAAGTCCGGAGTGAAAACTACATCTCACTTGCAAAACACAATCTTTATGCGACTTTTGCAGAAATAAACCTGATAAAACAATGCATCATTGAAGGAAACCTCTGGGAGCTTGTTGAACGTAGATGCAGGTCGCATCCGAGGTTGCTTGATGGGCTCAAGCGTGCGGTCAGCCACGCGGACTGGATCGAGCAGTTCGATCCAATCCGGAAATCGACGTTCTTCTACTGCGGAAGCGAATCCGCACGCCGTGCAGAGGTTCTGAGGTTTGGAGATCGACTTGATCGATTCGACTTGCACGGAACAGTGCTCATCCGCACACGAAAAATCCGTGGGGAGAATCAGTTCGATCATGTGCTCAACTTAAAAGCACCGTTTGGTGCGTACCCAGTGGAACTTGGCGAGACATACCCGTTCAACGCAGAGGTGCCGGAGTTGTCAGAACCGGACTGGGAGGCGGCTTTAGTTGCGCTTGGAAACGTGCTTCGCCTGATCAAGCTCAACCCGGATGCACGGTTCACGTTGGTCTGCGAATGGGAGCATCCGCTGATTGCTGACATCAGGAGTTGTCCGAACGTGGATGATTGAATGACGGATGATATGGATTCGGGTGATGTCGCCGCTTGTTAGGGGGTAGCCCCCTTCGACCCGACCGGGACAACGACGCAGTGGCTGAAGGCGGATTCTTTGTGACCGAACAGGCGCAGAAGATGCTGGAAGAACTCGATAGTATCTTTGAACTCGTGATACTCGTATGTGCAGTTGTTTCGGAAGGGGGGGGATGAAATCTCCTGCCTGGTTTATTGATTGTGGCGCCCCCACCATCACTATTATATAATATTTACTGCATATAACTGTTTCGTGTGCGAAGAATGACCCAACAGTCACAGAACCAGCAAAAAAAACCAGATCGGGATGAATAAAACATCCCTGCCGCGTATCTCTTCTTTCCCAAACTTATTCATGGTTACCATGATCCCGGTGCTCAGGTCGAATGTACACATGAATTCGAGGAGTCCTTTCGCATCATTCGATGCCACGTGTTCCCGATACTTTACCTCGACCGGAAGAACAGTCATGGAATCATCATAGATAAAATCAACTTCATACTTCTTTTTCCAGTAATACGGCTTAAAAAACACCTTTGAACCATAACCTCTCTTGATGAGATGCCACGCCACAACGTTCTCTGCTGCTCTCCCCATACCCCCATCAAGCGTAAGAGCCTTTCTCAGCCCCTCTTCGCAGAAATATAGTTTCTTCTCCCGTTTCTCCACCGCTTTTCCGGAACGGGTGTACACATCGGCTATAGATATGAGCATGGAACTCGTTAGGTAGTATAAATAGAGTTTTAGCGTCTCCCTGTCCACGCCCAGTCGCTCGGATAATCCCCTGTATGTAAACCGCTCGGTAGAGAAGACTGCAATATCCCTTGTCAGTCTTTCGAGAAGTATGGGATCTTTTACCCTGAATACGCCGACAATATCCCTAAAGAGTATCAGCGAGAAATAATCCTCGGCAAGAACCCTGTACCACCGCTCGACATCACATACCTTGAACCACTCAGGATAGCCGCCCACGTCAAGATAAAGATTCATGAGATATACCAGACGTTCTTTCTGCGTAATCACACTGAAATACGCTTTTTCCAGTTCCTGAAAGTCACCCATTCGTGCATGCAGTCGATCGATCAGTACTCCGTTGAACGCTGCGAATTCCCGGAAGGTCAGCGGAAAGACATCTACAAACCTTATTCTTCCGACAAGACTCTCGGAAGCATCCTTATATAGCAGGGTTTTTGAGGATCCTGATACGATGAACTTGCAGGCTGCATGGGCGTCGAGGTAGTATTTTAATTCGGTCTGCCAACCCTTCCGAACGTGTATCTCATCTAAGAAGATGTGCACATCCTCCCTCGCCGGGTCTATTCCCGTGAGTTCAAAGTATGTGCTTATGAGATCATGGACGCAGTCCACCCTCCCGAGAAGGTCGTCCATGCTCACATAGACGATCTTCTGCGGATCGCTGGTTTTT
>JAYEGG010000297.1:0-10057 GCA_034658995.1 Methanobacteriota archaeon
ACGTGTGTGTGGCTTGCCAAAAAATAACCTGTTCACGTAATCTTCAGAAAGTATGGTAAAACCCAATCTTTAGTCTTTCCGAAAGATATGCATAAAAACCTCGAGTCTGTGTTCAACAGTGTTAATCTGGGGCTAAAAGCCATTGTCAGCCACAGATTAACGCGGATTTCACTGATTTGATGTTAATATCAGCGTAAATTTATGAAGTCGGAATCAGCGATTAACAACGCCCTTTGCGCCTCTGCATCTTTGCGTCTTCGCGTTGAATTTGGAAACAAAAACGAAGACGCGATGGCGCAAAGACGCAAAGACGCAAAGAAAAAAGCCCGTACGTGTTTAGCTAACTATAAGATTGCAGCTAAATACATATAGAACCACGAGATTACACAGATTTTCACAAGATTTCTGTGTTAATCTCGTGAAATCTTGTGTAATCTCGTGGTTTTTCGCCTTGGCTAAACACATACAAAAGCCCTTGTGTTGGCGATCCTGTTGTGTGGGTGTCGATCGCTCTTGTGTTCTTGGGTCAGATTGACATTACGTGACTTCCTCCCCGCTACAAGTAACGGGGTCTTCTGCCGCGTATCTATAAATCACCAATTTTTTGGATAGTGCCTTCGGTTACCACTTAATTTGAAGCGGATATGTCTTTTGCGTTAAATCAGAGGAACGCGAGGGCGCGAAGGTTGGGAACCACATAATCCATCAGAATCAGAAACACATCACTCACTTATATGGACTACTGTCTTCTCATGAAATCTCGTGGGTTTCTTCATCCAGCTAAACAATACTGAAAAACCCTGATCCACATTTTCTAACTCTCACTTTCCGATTTAACTTAGAATTAATTTATACTAATCACTAAATTTTTACATTTAAAAATTATACTCATGCGCTAAAATAGCTAAATAATTTATGATTAAGTTACCCTATAATATTTTTACATAACTATCTAAAATATCTAATAACCGCACCATTTTGATCTAAAATGTTTTTATATATCTCTGCTGGAAAATAGTCGAGCCACCTCGATCATTCCATAGACTATAGGAATACGCACATCCTTACCGACAACATACCCCCTAAACGCATAACAGGTGGGGGGATCCGCGTACCCCACGCGCAAAATCGGCAGCAGTAGGGGCTGTCACCCCTGCGTGTGGTTTCTGCTGTGAATAGCGGGGTAATCCGGAGCGGTACATTGATAGAAAATATCTTTATATTAAGTATACCATTAATATTGCCGTATCTACAATAAACAAATTAGTATTATAAATATTAATCGTATATTATAATAAGTATCAATAATTAATAAAAATAAATATCTATAATTAAAATAGGTATCATGAAATTGGTGTGGAGAAAAAAGTGAGAGTTAGTCTTGGTCGTGATGATCCCGGGTGCTGATTTATCGCGATGCCGCACCCCCCCATAAATTGGCAGAGAATCACCGGGTGGTTAGACCGTGTCGAGCACCATTCGTCGCGTTTGAGAAAATGCAAACAACATTTATGCACGCCCAAGGCAACAATGGTATTTATGATGATCATTGGAACACGCGGAAGCAAGCTTGCTCTTGCGCAGGCAGAGATCGTTGCCAGCCGCCTGAGCAGCGCCGGCATCAATACTGAGATTCGCATCATCAAGACTGTTGGCGATGTGGACACTGACAATCCGCTGCACAAATTGCCAGGTATCGGCGTATTCGTGCGTGAGATCGATGAATATTCGCTTGCTGGCGACATCGACATAGCGGTTCACTCGATGAAGGACCTCCCCACGGCACGCCCGGAGAAACTGGTGACAGCGGCAATCCTTAAGCGTGACCCGCCATGTGATGTGCTGATCACGCGAGACGGCGTACGCCTTGCTGACCTGCCAGCCGGTGCAGTTATTGGCACATCCTCAATGCGCCGAATAGCCCAGATGAGGCGATTCCGGAGCGATCTTGAGATTGCGGACCTGCGTGGCAACATCAACACCCGCATGAAGAAATTGCGCGATGGTGACTATGACGGGATTATGCTGGCAGAAGCCGGGCTTGTCAGGCTGGGGTGGGACATCGGGTTTGAGCGGCTCGACCCGGATAGCTTCATCCCGTCAGCCAATCAGGGCACGATTGCGGTTGCGACACTTCGGGATTCGGAGGCGGAAGATGTGGTTCGCATGCTCGACCACCGCCAGACAAGGATCGAGACCGAGATCGAACGGATCGTTATCGGGGTTCTTGGCGGCGGATGCAGCATACCGATCGGGGCGTTTGCAGAGATGGTTGACAGCACCAGTGACGCCGATGCTGCTGGTGTTACCGGCGGGGTTGTGGGCGGTAATGTGAGGGTGCGGGCTGAGGTGCTGGCGATGGATGGCAAACGGCAGGTGCGGGTGGACGAGACAATTCCCACGGATGGATACGCCCCCCACGCACGGCGGGTTGGAGATGCGCTCAAAGCAGCAGGGGGGGACGATCTGGTAAAAGAAGCTGCGACTTCGATATAGTACAAAATAGAGAGTTACTCTCATCCCGCACCCCTGGCAACTCACACCCCCAAGGGGCAATAACACGGGGTCAGGAAAACATGAAACCGGAAATACCAATCCACCTCACACTCATCGCACTCATCCTCCTGCTCCCACCAGCATCCGCCACCACAGAGATCACGGTGCACAACCCGGATTACGGCGGCTGCGTGCTCCTGATCATTGACGGGCTTGGCTCATCGTACTGCTACCCGGAATTCACACCATACGCACTCGACAATTCGACATCCGGCAGGGCAAACTGCACAACACTCCTCGCGGTTGCAGAAAGTGGCATGCGCATAATCGATGTGCGTGCCCCGGTGACAAGCACAGCTCCCGGGCATTCAGTCATCGTAACCGGACATGCGGACGCAACTCCAGGCACGGTTGCCAGTAGCACGACGATCTTTGATATCGCGCATGATAACGGGTACTTCTGTGCAGGCATAATGGAGAACGGGGACTTTTCTGAGATGTGCGATGAACTCGATGTAATACTGCATGTCAAAAAAAACTCAATCAACAATCCGGGAGTTGTTGTTGACCGCCATCCGCACAACCAGCTATACGAAGATGTTTCGATTGACATCGCCGGGCTGATGGAGAACCGGAACAACACGACAAAATATCTCGGCGATAAAAAGGGCGCTTCGCGGTATATCGCGTATAACAGGTGGGCAATCGACGCATCTGACGCAGTCATACAAAATCTCGCCCTAAACAATGTCCCGTTCCTCCTGATCATCAATGTCGGCGCTATCGATTCAGCCGGACACCATCTCGGAGCACCCGGATACCTCAATGTGATCAATGGCACGGATGAAGCAGTCATGAAACTATACCAGACATGCGCCAACCACAATCTGCTGTTCATACTGACCGCGGATCACGGAATGAGCTTTGCGACAAGTGGAGCAGTGCGTGGCGGACATGTATCAGACAAATACGCGGAGCATCCGGAAAGCCAGCGAATCCCACTGATCTTCTCCGGAATCAGGATCCTGCGGGGCACCATCCCGTCAGGCGGACAGGAAGACATCGCACCAACGCTACTCTATCAGATGGGGCTTCCCTGGGCCTCGTGCGACGGAAATCCGCTGCCTGTCGAGGGATACGCGGATCTGCGGGTGATGGCAGGACCAAATGCGGACGTGGAGGTACGTGGTTGCGACAATGTCGTCAGAGGAACCTCAGATTCCGAATTCTTGTTCAGAGGTCTGAATGCAGGATATAACTACACGATCCGGGTAACCGGGGACGGAAGGGCAGATGAACACGAGATACTCCTTGATTCCGATTGTGTTGTCGATTGTTCTGCTGCCGGAAAGACTGTGGTATCTGTAGTAGCAGGTCCACAGGATCCAACAGGGAAAGCGCAGGAAAATGGTCAAAAAAGCATACTGTGGGTCGCTGTACCGATTATCCTGATAAACCTTGTCGGGATGCTTTTAATTATAAGGATCATGCGAGACTGATTCATGAAACCGTACTGCTTATTGCTTTGTTTTTGATCGCGGTCCGCGGCTGTCACGCCACCATGGTGCTACATAAGATTTCCATGAATCTGTTCAAGTGGGTTGTTAGGTAAAATCTGTGTAATACGTGTTCATCCGTGGCTAAAAGCTTTTATCAGCCACAGATTTCACAGATGGGCACAGATTAAATGTTATTTACCCAAGAGCAAGATTCATTCAAGATATTTCATACTATTTCGATTCTGGTGCGCATATCTATGATCAGACTGCTCTTTAAAAAATGTGGTAGTGGCGTAACACTGCTCTGCGCATTATCTACCTGCCCGAACCTCTCTACCGTTGAACATATTCCATTCGAGCTATTTCGTGGGTTAGCAGTATATATATATAGTGACTGATAGTTTGGTATTACCGCGTGCCTTCATGGTTTGTATGCCAGCGTTCGAGGGCATGGGTTATGGAGTTGTAATATCAGTAAGATTGATTATATTCCACCGTGATCTAACATTATGGAAAGTGCACAGATGGTCATAGGCGAAAAACAGATAACAGAACTTTCGGAAATTCTCCACTCCCCCAGATCAGATGTTATGGATATGGTTATGTGGGAAGGTGTGAAGAACCTGCGCATGAAAATCGCATCCGAAAAGTATGTTAACGAGGAGTTCTCTCTGTGCAGGGCAGCAGAATTTGCCGGGGTTTCGATACAACAGATGGCAAGATACCTTGCGGAAAGAGGGATCTCTTTTTTCAGGCAGAGCATAAAAGAAGTCGAACGGGATGCGAAAGAGGCTGAAGGCTGGTTTAGCAATGCGCATTCTTGTTGATTCCTCTACGCTGATCGCTCTTTCAAAGATCGGTGAACTTGATGTACTTAAAAGTCTCTTTGAAAGAGTCTTTGTCACCACTGCCATCAAAAAAGAGGTTCTTATTGGAGATTTTCCTGAGACTGCTGTCCTAAAGGCAGCCATGAATGAATGGATCGAAGTGATGGATTATGAAGGCGATGCAGGTGAGTTAAGGAAATACGGACTTGGATTGGGCGAGGCAAGCCTTTTGCTGGCAGCGAAACAAGAGGATAGGTTGGTACTGGATGAAACAAGTGCCAGACGATTTGCAGAGTCCAGGGGATTCCAGTTCACCGGTTTGATTGGGCTGCTCATTGCCGCGGTGAGAAGCAGAAAGCTGACAAAAGAGAGGGCGGTGGAGGTGCTGAACAGACTCGCGAAGAGCGACTTTCGGATAAGTTCGGATCTGTATCTGTGGGCTTACGAGGAGATCGGGCGTGTATTTCCATAAGTTGAGGTGGGCATTCGAGCGATTCTATCCCTTATCAATCAGAGGGTGAAGTAGAAGGCATATCCTGGGAAAGATAGGAAGTATAGCCAGATGTTTTGATTTTGTTTTTATGCGGTTGGTTAGCGTATGCTCTTGATGTTGTCACACCCTTGCTCTTTCGGGTTCTTCTGCAAATTCAATCGCCTGCGTCAGGAGGATGTCGTAGACGATAGCTGGAAAGGCTAAACATGTGCGGATGTGATATCATGTCCGCAGTCAGACAGAGAAAACCTCAGATCAGATGTCACCCTCAACCGCAAACTCGCAGTACGTGTCGCCTGTGCACATCTTCCGTCTCCGGATGAGTTTTGATCTGCGATCGATTGCATGTATCATGCCGCTCGCATGGCATTTGCAGATGTTGTCGGGTGGATAAATGCCTGCGAGCACGTCCGCGTACGGGCAATCCATGATTCTCAGCACGGGTTTTTTATTCGCGCTGCGTAGTTCGGCATGTATGCCGGAAAGCAGGCACATCAGCTCGAGCGTGGTCAGGCATGTCTTAGCAACCCCGCCTGTGCCTTCACTGCCCACGTCACCCGTATTGTCCTTGCCATGTTCACCAGTTCCACTATCCACGCGGTCGCCACCATCATCGCGCAGTGCCTGCCCGTCCAGCAGCCCGACTGCATAACAGGCATCATTAATAATCTTGTCTCCTTCATCTGATCCGACTATCTTTTTGAGCACGCGCCAGAGCACCTTGTCCTGAATGCCGCTCTTCTGCCACCTTTTTCTGGACGTGATCCCGATTAGCTTCCAGTTTCGGGCGAATGCCGTGTATCGGTCGGATTTGCGATGGCTATCCATGGTATCTACGATTTGATCACCGAGTAGAGCATGATCAGAATGCCCGGTATCTCGATCAGTAATGCGAGTATGCTGGCAGTTGATTCGGTTATATAGTTGGATAGCAGCAATCCGGCAAGCATATCGAAATTGCTTCCGAATATCAGTACAAACATCCCGATGGCGAGTATCAGCAAGTTCTTCTGGTGTGTATGGGTGTAAGCCTCGTATATAAACAATATAAACGCCCCCCCAAGCAGGTACACGATTGCGGTCAGTACCGCCTCGATTGTGGTGATCATATTTGCCTCCCTATTCCTTATCTCCTTGTAATGGCACAGGACGTCTCCTTATGCCTTTTTGTGGTCAGGATGGTGCTTGAACCCAGGACTCCGTCAAACCCGTTGACCGTCTTTAGCACCCGTTCCTTCAGCGAACTAATGTCCCGGGTGCGCACCTTGATGAACAGATCATAAGGTTCGAGCAGTTCATATATCTCAAGAACCTCCTCGATCTTTCGCAACTGATTGATGATCGCGATCCGCCTGACGGACTCGATATTAATCCCGATGTATGCCGTGACATTCTGCTCAACCATGCCCGGATCAGGGATTATGGTGAACCGTTCGATGATTCCGGATTCTTTCAGCCGATTGATCCGGTTATGCACCGTCGAAGGAGCCACCCCCGCAGCCTTTGCGATCTCTGTGGTGCTTGCGCGGCTGTTCTCACAGAGATGCCAGAGAATTGATAGATCGAGATCGTCCATCAATTGTTATTCGTTTATCATGCATGATAAGAATTTCGGGTGCCGGCGATACCCCAGGTACACTGCATACACTCGGGCTTTTCACGGGCACGACCCTATATCGGAGACTTTTTAATTTCTTCTGGAGTACGTGTTTAGCCAACCACAAGATTACACAGATTCCCACAAGATTTCTGTGTTAATCTCGTGTAATCTCGTGTAATCTCGTGTAATCTCGTGTAATCTCGTGTAATCTCGTGTAATCTCGTGTAATCTCGTGTAATCTCGTGTAATCTCGTGTAATCTCGTGTAATCTCGTGGTTTTTCCACCTCAGCTAAATACATACCTTCCGGATAATTGGATCATGGCAAAAAAGATTAACCGCGGAGGGTCGCAGAGGGTTGTTGTTTCTCTCTGCACTCTCGGCGGTTTTTCGAATCGTCCCGGAAAATAATAAAAAGTGTCCTGTGTCGTGCGGAGTCTTCAGGCAAGTCCGGCGTCATGAAAAAAACCACATGTACTTGAGGGATTTGTGGTAGGAACCAAGATTTCTGCGTTAATCTCGTGTAACCCACACAAAATCAAATCCCAAACTGCGGCACTACCATCAGATACCCCACTGCTCGATCAGCCCAAAACACTCAAACCGGTATCCTGTGACTTACTTCACGAGCCGCTTGCGCTGGATGCTTGTGCCCAACACATAGGGTGATGAAAATCATCCATATTCCGGCAATTTTTGTGGTTCTCTGGTATCTTCCGTGACAGTGAACCCGAGCTATATCAGATTAAACATCTATTCAGCCGCTCGATATCGGTTTTGCAGAGTTCTTCCGGTCAGTTGAAAATATAATGAACCGCTGATAAACGCAGATGAACGCAGATTTGTTAATCAGGTATCTGCGTTTATCTGCGTGCATCTGCGGTTAATAGAATTGAAAGAAGCCATAGTAACCAGAAAGTAATAAAATCGCTAACATCGATTGATATTCCTTATTTACTTGATTTATCATGGAGATCGATTTCACGGGAATTACCAAAGAGCCATTTTTGTCTCATAAAACCATACCGTTTTTGTTCCTCCTTCGCCCACCCGTTTAAAAATGTCTGATTCTAATGGATTCTGTGGTTTTTAATCTTTGCGCCCTTGCGTCATCGCGTCTTTGCGTTCATCTGATCTAACGCAAGGTCGCAAAGGCGAGAGAGACGCAAAGTTTAGATGGGTGCACCGCGTTTTTCCACGTACGCGAGAGGACTACCGTTAGCGACCACAGAAAACGTCAGAACCAGGAAAATGGTTCCGACGAAAAAAGTTCTTGATTGGTGCAAGAGAGATCTTGGGCAGTCGGTTCAAGCTAAGCGAAGAAATGCCTTTGCATCTAGCGATAAAACGGAACAAAAATGGGATCAACTTAGTGGAGGCAGATGAACGTATTTTCATCAGCCCACCCAACACCTAACCGTGTCTCGCGCATCCGCCTTTCAACCACACGCATCGATTCAGGACTTAACGCCTCTACGCCGCACTTTGTGCACCTGAGCCCATACCGTCTTGATCACATACTCTTCTACATAATGCCCGGAACCGGTGCGCTGTGATCTTCTCTGATGTGTGGTTGCCGTTCGTGCCCCAATGCCGCGTGAACCCAACTGCTGTAATTTCCGGGGGCGCCCGGGCACCCCTTCCATCTGGCAGTGACAGCAGCACCCCCGGGCTTTGGAAATCCGTATAAAGGTTGATCAAGAGAATCACCAACTATGCATGGACACGCGTACGCAAATGGCGCAGGCACGATCGTGAATGCGATCGCGATATGGAAGGGTGCTGCATTCTGCATTGATCTGAAGACGACCGCCGATGTCGAATTACATGAATGCGCAGGGGGCGCGGGCACGATTACCGGCAGAATAGAGAACGCTGATACCGATAGTACCGGCGATGGCACTACTTATGACACTGCTTTGATCGAGCGATGTGTGTCCCTGGTGCTGGACCGGTTCGGATACACCTGTGATGGCGCGGTCACAACCAGGAGTGAGATACCGATCGCGCGTGGGCTGAAAAGCAGTTCTGCGGCGGCAAACGCGGTGATACTTGCGACACTGGACGCAATTCGGGAAACTCTGCCACCTATAGAAGCTGTCCGGATGGGTGTCCGCGCTGCGCTCGATGTCGGGGTCAGCATCACCGGCGCATTCGATGATGCATGTGCTTCGATGCTCGGCGGGGTCGCGATCACAGACAATCGCAATCAAGAACTGGTGTCGCACATCAAGTATGATTCCGATGTGCTGATCTACCTGCCAGACGAGGTGGCGTTCACTGCTGACACCAACGTCGCCAGGTCAAAGGTGGTTGCGCCGCTTGTGGAGGTGGCATATCAGCTTGCACTCGCTCACGACCTTGAGAATGCGATGACCTTAAACGGGCTGCTGTACTGTGCCGCACTTGGATTTAACCCGGAGGTTGCGATGCGTGCGCTTGAACTCGGGATCACTGGAGTAAGCCTGTCAGGGACCGGATCCGCTTATACAGCGCTTGTCAGGCGTGATCAGATAAAAGAACTGCGTGAAGCATGGTATGCGCTCGGTGGCGATGTAATACAGACAAAGATCGTTAACAAGGAGTGGAGTTGAGCAAAAATGACTGATGATTGTAAGGGGGTTTGTGCGAGCGGGTGTGGGGAGTGGGGAGTGGGGGTTAGTGTGGTAAAAAGAGTTTGTAACCCGCTCGCACTTGTATCACTACTATGCGGTAGTATATAAGGGTTTTGGTGAGGTGGGGCTGTCACGCCACCACGATGTTACGGAAGATTCAATGAATATGTGTCAAGTGAGATGTGGCTAAAATCAGTGTGATTTGTAGCTCTTTGGTAATTCCCGTGAAATCGATCTCCATGATAAAGCAAGTAAATAAGGAATATCCCCCGCTGTTGGTTATTTTATTACTTTCTGGTTACTATGGCTCATCTCAATTCTATTAACCGAGAGATGCACGCGGATTAACGAGAGATACTCGGTTAACAAATCCGCGTTCATATCTCGTTTATCCGCGGTTCATGTAACTACTCAGGCACCTAAAACCACTATCCAGGGACTTCACTATGCAGAAACTACCGGGAACCCGGAGCATACTGCAACCAAACAGGGAATTTAACCGCAGAGTGCGAGAGAGGGACGCGGAGG
>JAYEGG010000298.1:0-2301 GCA_034658995.1 Methanobacteriota archaeon
AGGCGAAAAACCACGAGATTACACAAGATTTCACGAGATTAACACAGAAATCTTGTGAAAATCTGTGTAATCTCGTGGTTCCGCATGTATTTAGCTGCAATCTTATAGTTAGCTAAACACGTACAAATTCGGCAGCCACCCGACATCCGGACGCCCGCGGCAGGTTGGTTGCGGGTGGCGCCATCATTGAATCACAACCGCATCGGCAGACTCCGTTCATGTAGTTTCACCGCAGTTACCATGAAGATTACCAGAAATACCACAAGAGCGAGGATATTCAGTGGAACCGAGTAATAATTTGCACCGGATCCCTCTATGCAGTATCTGCACAGGTCGGTTATGTAGGTCAGCGGGGATATCGATGCCAGCGCCTGTCCCCATGCCGGTAAATCCTGAATTGGGATGAAGACGCCGCTCAAAAAGACCAGTGGGAACTTGATCATTGTGGACATCATCATCACGGTGGAGGTCATGCTGGTTGGCGTTGACGAGAACACTAGTCCCATCGCCGAGAAGCAGAATGCTGCAAGCACGATTCCCACGGTGAGGACGAGCGGGTGTGCGACCACCACTCCGAACATAATTCCTAATAGGATCGGAACGAGCGAGATCAGGATCCCGAATAGGACTGATGCCAGCATATCTCCGATGAGGATTGTTGTGATCGAGACCGGGGCTGCCGCAAGCCGCTCAAGGTTCCTGGTCTGTGTCTCTGTGGGCGCAATCACCGGTGTGACCGACGTTGACGTGAAGAATATGGTCATACCAAGCAATCCTGCGATAAGGAAATCGACAGGGAGATTTCTTCCCATCATGAACGCTAGAAAGAGGAATGATGGGGAGAGGACGCCGAATATTATCACAGGTCCCTTCAGATAGTAGATCTGTATGTCTTTCCTGGCGATTGCAAACGCACGTCGCATCTGATCCATGATTTCAGGAACCATTCGTCACCACCTCCACCACTTCTTCCGCGCCCCTTCCCTCTCCGGTGAGTTTGATGAAGACGTCCTCAAGCGTTGGTGTCAGCGTGTTCAGGGTCACGATCTCGATGCCGCCTGACTGACAGTAGTCCACCAGATGCGATATCGTCATGCCGGGTTCATCTGTGCACAGGTATATCTTATCTCCACTCTCCCGGACCTTGGTTACCCCGGGAATGCGGCGGAGGTCCGAACTATCCACGTGCGCCATAAAGCTTACCTCTAACCGCCCGAGTCCGCCCATTCTCGCTTTAAGTTTCTCAGGGGCGTCAATGGCTGCAATCTTCCCGTGGTTGATGATTGCAACTCGGTTACACAACTGATTTGCCTCTTCCATGTAGTGGGTGGTGAGAAAAATGGTTTTGCCTCTGTTATTCAACTCTTGCAGCACCTCCTTAATCATCCGTGCGCTCATAACGTCCAGACCTGATGTCGGCTCGTCAAGGAATAGTATCTCAGGATCGCTCATGAGCGACATGGCGATCACAAGCCTCTGCTTCATCCCCTTTGAGAACGTCTTTGTCTTGTGATCCTTCCGATCGTGCAGCCCGAAACGCACAAGGAGTTCTTCTGCCCTCGTTTTCGCATCTTTTGCCGGCACGCCGTATAATTCTGCCATGAGTTGCAGGTTTTTCCACGCAGAAAGTTCGTTGTATGCGTTCGATAGCTCGGGAACGACCCCCATCATCTCTTTGGCTTTGATTGGATCCCGCAGCAGGTCAAAACCAGCGATACGGACTTTGCCATTGGTCGGTCTGATGATCCCGGTGAGCATCCTGACCGTTGTGGTCTTGCCTGCACCATTTGGTCCCAGAAAGCCGAAGATTTCACCACTTACCACATTAAGATTGATATTATCCACTGCCATGAGTTCTCCGTAGTTTTTCGTCAGTCCTTCAGCCTCAATCATGTTTTTCATGCTCTTCACACCTCGTCTCCAAGTAAATTAATGACTATCTCTTTTGTTTTCAGTTTCCACACCTTTTCAGGTGCGCCACCGCCCTTTTCCCGGTATTCGGCTACTTCGATGATGTCTGCACGGTTGAGCGCTGACAGATGATAATATAACCCTGAAGACGTCAGTTTCGCCCCCCTGTCGCCCAGGAATTCATGGATCTCCTTCGTGCTCCTGCTGTCGTCGCCGATACAATCGATGATCTCCCATCTGGTCGGGCAGTGGAGCGCACTTATGTATTTACCGAGTTTTTGTAGTTGTGGGTGGCAGTTGCAATTGCACATTGTATCACCTAAACATTACAGTGGTTTACTGCAATATTGAAGTGATACTTTAAAAGAGTTTTGGTGGCAGGTGTATATG
>JAYEGG010000299.1:0-2276 GCA_034658995.1 Methanobacteriota archaeon
GATCATCGAGGGCAACTGTGAACGAACACAGCTCAAAATGTGGTCAAATATAATTAGAGACAAGTTGCCGGGGGCAACATGGATGAATCGCCACACACTGCCAAAACATTTGAAGCATAACCCATGACCCATACGCCAGATGCGCTTTCAGAGTCCCGAAACCCGACCGTAACATACATTAGCAGGCACAAATAAAGACTGGTTCGGAAGCACGAGGCACCAGAATGAAGATCAAAGGCGGCTACACAAAGAAGATACTGAATATCGACCTGTCCCGGAAAAAATCGGTCATAACAGAGGTCGATGACGACTTTGCGCTGAAATACATCGGCGGAAGAGGATGGGGCGCAAAGATCGTCCGGGATAACTTGCTGAAACACCCGGATCTCAAACCATTCGATCCTGAAAACGTTGTGGTGATCGCACCAGGCCCACTTTCAGGCTTATACCTCCCCGCATCAGGCAAGAACTCCTTCGTATCGATATCGCCGCTTACCGGCATATATGGCGACAGCAGCATGGGCGGGCTTTTCGGGGTGGAACTACGGCAGGCAGGGTACGACGCGCTGGTAATCACAGGCAAAGCTGATGCGCCGTCCATCATCAGCATCGATGATGGCGACATCGAGATAAGGAGCGCGTCCGCTTATGTGGGAAAAACGTCCACTGACACCGAACGCGCAGTAAAGGAGGACCTCGGCGACATCGAGATCAGGGTCGCTGCGATCGGACCTGCCGGAGAGAACCTGGTCAAGTTTGCGTGCGTCAACACCGACTGGAGCCGAAATGCAGGGCGCACCGGCATGGGCGCTATTTTCGGGTCAAAAAACTTAAAAGCCATCGCAGTTCGAGGATCCCATGACATCCCGGTCCACGATATGGACGGGCTCATCGCCGCAAGCGATAAGGCATTCGATTACTTAAAGAGCCATGATCTCTTCGAGTTGTGGCAGCAGCAGGGCTTGATGTCGGTCATCGATTACGTGAATAGCGCAGGCGTGATGCCAACCCACAACTTCAATGACGCCCATTTCGAGCTTGCAGACCGCATCAACGGCGATACAATGCTCAATTACAAAATCGGGGACACCGCATGTTTCTGCTGCCCGATGTCGTGCGGAAACATCTGCCTGGTAAAGGACGGGAAGTATGCCGGAACCGTAACAGAAGGTCCTGAGTACGAGACTGCGTGTATGTTCGGCTCAAATGTCGGCGTATCAGACTTTGCCGCGATCCTGCGTGCGAACATGCTTTGCGACGACCTTGGTATTGACACCATCTCAACAGGCAATCTGATCGCTGTCCTGATCGATGGATACGAACAAGGCATTCTTAAGCGCGACGATCTTGATGGGATGACATTACAGTGGGGGGACGCCGATTCTGTTCTTGCGATGGTCGAGAAGATCGCACATAGGGAAGGCATCGGGGATGCCGTGGCTGAAGGGACATACGGGTTGATAAAACGATTTCCCGCACTCGAAAAACTAATATCACACACAAAAGGTCTTGAGATGACCGCTTACGACGCACGGATCGGTGTCGCCATGGCGCTTGGGTACGGGACCTCTGACATCGGCGCACACCACACCCGAGCATGGCCACTTGCAAAAGAGATCGAACTCGGGAGCAACTGGACGCTTGAAGAGCGCGTTGATCTCGTGATCTACCACCAGACCGTGCGCCCACTATTCGATTGTCTTGGCGTATGCAGGCTCCCGTGGATCGAACTCGGGCTTGACGAGCACATCTACGCAGAAATGTTTGCTGCGGCAACAGGCGTCCCATTCACGCTCAACGACCTCTTCGAGCGATCAAACCACATCTACAATCTGACACGGACGATCAACATAAAGCTCGGGACCACCAAAAAAGACGATTACCTGCCTGACCGGGTCTTTGACACGTCAATCAAAACCGGAGCACACGCAGGAGAATCACTAGACCGCGAATATTTCGAAAGTGCACTTATGCTGTACTATGAGAAACGAGGATGGGACAAAAACGGAGTTCCAGGGGATATAGGGGAAGATTGAACACGCACTACGGTCTCAGCAACTTAATCCTCAGACAATCTCATAATTACTGATAAAGAGTTAACTAACAGAAAGCCCCAGCCTCGCCACGCTCGGACAGAAGTCCGAGGCATCCGCGGGATGGGGGTCGGGCGATGGGATGAGCAGCGGACAGATGTGGGTGGGTGTTGGTAGATTTGATGGCAGAGTGGAGGTGGGTGCCGGAAAGTGACTCGAATTTTGCTCCGAAAATAGACATGC
>JAYEGG010000300.1:0-2269 GCA_034658995.1 Methanobacteriota archaeon
GTAAGCCCGTCCACACCCGCGATCACCGCAGTCTCCCCGCTTAACACTGGCACTGCTGCGGTCGCCCGCCATATCTCGCCGTGAACCTTCACGTTACCCGCCACCTCAGGACTGATGTCGGTCTCCGCCCTGACGGTCGTGCCGATCAGTTCTTCCTGCCCGGTCGTCGGTTTTTGCACCCTTGCCTTCAGGACAAGCCCGAGACCGAGCACGACAATTCCTGCGGACAGGATCGTCACCACAAAAACCGTGCGTCTGAAGCCAGTGACCCAGTCTTCCGGCAGGAGCGGCTCCTGCGGGAGCATGAGCGCACCCATGATCAGGCAGATGGCGCCGCCAACCGTCAATATCCCGAATGTCGGTGTGAGCGCCTCCGCTATAAATAGTACCATGGCTGCAACGATCAATATCGCGCCAAATGTGCTGACTGTGAACATCCCCATCCCGTACAGCGCAAGTATCATCGCTATCGCCCCGACCATCTCAGGAACATACGTACCAGGTGACGCAAGCCCGTAGATTATCCCGTACATCCCGATCAGAAACAACACAAAAGCTATCTGCGGGTTGCTGATGATATCAACAATCGAAATCGCCAACGACGGCTTGTCTACGACAAAGACTGCTTCTTTTGTGTGCAGAGTTATCGAACTGCCTGATACGTTCACGGTCCTGCCATCGATGCGATCAAGGAGGTCGCGTCGGTCTGCGGCGATCAGATCGATCACGCCATGGGCAAGCGCTTCATCTGCGGTCAGGGAAAGCCCCTCTGTGACGAATTTCTCAGCCGTCTCCACCGATCGATTGCTCGTTTCAGCGATTCCACGCATCCGTGCAGCGTACGCGTTGATCGTCTTATTCTCTGCCGCTGTTGTGCCGGTCGTCGTGATCTCGATCGGTGTTGCTGCTCCGGTGGCAGTGCCTTCCGCCATTGCTGCGACATGCCCTGAAAGCAGGATGAATGCACCGGCAGAGAACGCACGATTGCCCCGCGGCACAAACACTACCACAGGCACCTGCGAGTTCTCAATACTTGACACAATACCTTCCATCGACGTAACAAGCCCGCCCGGCGTGTCAAGTTCGATCAATACTGCCTCAGCACCGATCTCGACTGCATGATCGATACCGCGGCTGATCTGCATCTCGGTTCCCGCGGTGATCATGTCATCCACCCCGATCACGTAGACGACAGACGCGCTGCATCCTGGCAGTGACATGAGCAGGGCAAGCAGGGCAAGTGTTGTTAGCAAAGCCTGCGGTGAGGGCGCGGGAGGGTGCAAGTGTAGTATGTGTTTCATCGTGAGACCACTTTCCTGTTTTCCCGGTGATGGTGGTATGTTATTATATCAATCACCGATTGACTGCAACTATCTTAAATTTGCGTGCGCAACAGTACGCGTTTATCTAAACACGTACCTAAAATGGGATTCCCCAGAGTGGATGCCACTTTTCCAGCTCTTTTTCGATGGGGAGTTCATCTTCCATCGTTGATCGTATTCTAAATTCGAGGTTGTTGTCTCTTCCCATTTTCTGCCCATTTAGTGGGGCAAATGGGTAGAATGTTCCTTCCTTGTAACTATATATCAAATACACGCCTTTGAAAGCAAAAATCGAGCAGAGAAGCCGCTCTTCGAAATTGTGTTCGATAACAGTCTCGCTTATCAGGTGTGTGGTGGTGATGAGATCCTCAAAATCGTCATCGCTCAGGATAATCCACGCATAATTGTATTTGTCTGTCTGGAACTGGCATGCGGTTCCGGATTCAGATGCGCTGAGCCTGAGCAGCTCCTTAAGATCGTTTTCCAGTTCAGAGAACCGCGATGATTCAACCGGCTTGAAACAGATGCCGGATTTGCCAGCCGGCGCAAAGCCCATCACCTCCATCGCCAGATATGCGGTCGAAAGTGAGAACAGCGCGTCTACCTTTGGTTTCCTGAGTTTTGTCCTTCCAAATAGCGAATCCAGAAATTTCATGCCGTTTCCATCTGCCTGGAGATCTTTTCGAGCGCTGCAACCCTCTTTTCGAGCGATGGGTGCGTGGAAAATAACGCCATGACCGATCTTCCGGATATTGCGGGTATGATGTAGAATGCGTTCATTCCCTCGGCTTTTCGCAGGTCATCGGTCGGTATCCTGCCCATCGCACCGCTGATCTTCTGCAGCGCGCTGACAAGATGGGATGGGTGACCTGTGATCACGGCTGCCCCGCGATCAGCAGCGAACTCCCGGTACCGTGAGAGCGCCCGTATCAGGAGGGAGCTAACGA
>JAYEGG010000301.1:0-2248 GCA_034658995.1 Methanobacteriota archaeon
AACGTGTATGTCGCGACCGCGTTGATAGACCCGATGACCGGGGAGGTTGTGGACGCGAAGACGTGTTCAATATCTGAAACCGAGTACGGGCGAAATTCCTGCGTAAACGCCTGCCACTAAACACATCAGATACATTAAACGCTGCAGAACGTCTGCATGCCGCAAGCAATAATATGTAGTGGTGCATTAAATAATATTAATGATGCTCATGCCGACCGGCATCGCCGGGCTCGACGAGATACTAGGGGGTTTTCCAAAACCATCGACCATCCTGATAGCAGGTACTGCCGGCGTTGGCAAAACGATGTTAGTGTTGGAGTCGCTATCAAGCGTGGCAGATCAGGAATCAACGTTATATATCCCGATCACGACCAGCGGGCGCAGTTTCAAGCAAGCCACTTCGTCACTCATGCGCGAATCGATCGCGGTGCACCCGATCGAGCGGTTGTCTGTGGAACGCGATCCCCTGTCGGTCCTGATCGATATTGGAAATGTTGTTGCAACTTCACAGGCTGACAGGATTGCGATCGACCCGATCACACCGCTTGGATCTGCTTTTTCAGAACAGGAGCGACACCGATTCATGGGTACCATCGATTCAATGACTCGCGAATGGGGGGCGATCACGCTGTTTACCGGTGAATTGACCGGTAACGAGATTCACACATCGATTATCAGCCATTTTGTAGATGAAATTCTGTATCTGTCGTATGAAGACCACAAAAGATATATTTCACGTAATCTCCGGATATTCAAGACCATGAGTGCCGCCAACGATCGCATCACATCAAAAATATATGTATTCAACATCTCGAAAGACGGCATACGGGTGTTTCCAAACCTTGAAAATGAAATAACGCACACAGACCGCTCCACACGTATTCCAACCGGCATCTCAAGACTGGACGCCATGATTGAAGGCGGCATTCCTGAGACATACTCAACGCTTGTTGCAGGTAGCTCCGGCACCGGAAAGACGATCTTTGGCCTGGAATTCATCCACAAAAGTTTGAAAAACGACAAACCGGCAGTCATCGTTTCGTTTAATGAATCACCAGACCAGTTGATCGCCGAATCGTTGCGGTTTGGATGGGATCTGCGCAGATACGTCATGGATGGTATTCTCAAATTCGTTTACACAACAGACCAGATCCCTCCTGATGAGCACCTCTGGCGCATCCGGGATGCGGTTGAGTCAATCGGCGCAAGATCAGTGCTGTTTGACGGGATGTCAGATATTAAAACCGTTTTTTATGGCTCAGTGCGAGTGGAGACCTATATCCATTCGCTGATCGGGTATTTCAAACATGCCGGTGTCACCTCGGTCTTCACAAACGGAACCGAGCACGCAGCCGCATCAAGAATAGCTGACGTGGGCACGTCTTTCTTGATGGATGGGATCATATCTCTCGACAACACCATGAAGGCTGGTGAGATGAAGAAGACCCTGCGGATCGTGAAGCTGCGCGGAACCAATCACAGCCGCGCAACACATGAGTACACGATCACAGATCGTGGGATCGAGATTCTGGGGGGTGCGCATTGAAATATGACGTGATCGTGTGTCCAAAGTGCAGAGTTAACGTGCAGATCATAAATCACGGCATAAAATCAACTGTGTGCCAGCGGTGCGGGAGCAGATTGAATGTGCGCAAGCTCAAGGTATGGCATACGACATCTGATCTGGACGAGGCGGTCTCTATGCGCACCACCATTCTGATGAAGCTGGAACAGTGAGTATCGGGCAGTGGAGGGGGTGGTTGCTTTGTGTGATTTTACTAAGACCCGGGAGACTTTTTAATTTCTTCCGGATAAGTGGATCATGGCAAAAAAAAAAAGATTAACCGCAGAGGACGCTGAGGGTCGCAGAGGGGTGTTGTTTCTCTCTCCCGTCCCTCTGCGGTTTTCGAATCGTCCCAGAAAATAATAAAAAGTGTGTACGTGTTTAGCTAACTATAAGATTGCAGCTAAATACATACGGAACCACAAGATTACACTGATTTCCACAAGATTTCTGTGTTAATCTCGTGAAATCTTGTGTAATCTCGTGGTTTTTCGCCTTGGCTAAACACATACAAAAGTGTCAGACCCAGGGTTTTTTTACCGCATCCAAACAACATACGGTTTCGCGGGACGGTGTAGCAGAGGCTACAAGAGGATAACACTTGAGATAGGGGGATGCTCACACAGGTAGGCACAGGGTGTGCTAACCAAAACAAGTTCCAACTCAGACTATCGCAAAAAAAAA
>JAYEGG010000302.1:0-9830 GCA_034658995.1 Methanobacteriota archaeon
CTCATCCCAATTGACGTCAGTCCATTGAGGTTTTAGTTGCTTGTCTGTAAGTCTCTCGCCTTTTAAGGGCGTAATTGAATTACCTACATTCACAGGTTTGCCTCCTTTCATGCAATGAGACACCACTACGATCGGGTCAGCACCATTTCTAATTAAGGCAAATTTTGAACCTCTATACACCCCATTACAAGATGTCATTCGCTTGTTATCGATTCCCCGTGTCCACTATGCCATAGTTTACCCTCACGGGGTCACTACCCGGATTTTCCGGGAGCATATTGGGCTTACCCGGGTTCTACATCACAGATACTTATGAACACCTTAGAAGCCATCTGTAAGCCGGAAACCGTCTGTCCATTCCCTACAACGCCTCCGCAGTCCTTGTAATCTGATTTCGTGCCTTTTGGCCTGAGCGTAACAGTCCGTGTTCGCCCGATCCAGCGTTACGACTCTTTCGATGGTTCGCATTACACTTTCCAGCATTCTCATCCTGGCAGTTGATCCAGAACCCGGACTTTCTGATTTTCCACGTTGTTCCGCAGGCATACTGCGTGGACGTTGCCATCCACGCATTCTGCGGTAGGATTACCCCGGATGGAAGGGGTAGCCGGTTAGGCAATCTATGATACAACTTCTTGTCAACAGGCAGAGGACGCGGATGATCGCAGATGGGTTGTTGTTTCTCACTCTCCCGTCCCTCTGCGCTCTCCGCGGTTTTTCGAATCGTCCCAGAAAATAATAAAAAGTGTCGGCGAACGAGAACGCAAAGACGCGAGAGACGCAAGGGCGCAAGGATTGGAAACCACAGAATCCATCAGAATCAGGATATTACTACCCGGATTTCAGAGTGTTGAATAATATGATCGATCTCTTATCCAGGTTTTGGTACGTTGCCACTTGATATTCCAAAGAGCCGTGATTTCATGGTGTTTGGGCACACTTGATCCCCTCATCAGGAAAGACGCGACTCAAGGGCTTGCGTAATGTGACAACCTCAACCACGGATAAGGTTTTTATTAATGGACGCATGATATAGTAATGGGGTGAGTATTTGAAAGTACTGGTTGTAGACGATTCGGTGTTCATGCGAAAGATCGTGTCAGATATGCTGG
The DNA here is from genome assembly GCA_034658995.1 of Methanobacteriota archaeon. Taxonomy (GTDB): domain Archaea; phylum Halobacteriota; class Methanosarcinia; order Methanosarcinales; family Methanogasteraceae; genus Methanogaster_D. The sequence goes on from JAYEGG010000302.1 coordinate 1,113, forward strand.
AGTCTGACCCGCGCATCAGGGTCTGTGGTATCGCAAAAAACGGAATCGAAGCTATCGAGAAAGTAAAAGAATTGAAACCGGATGTTGTCACGCTGGACGTCGAGATGCCGCGCATGGACGGACTCACTGCACTCGGGCACATCATGAAGGAATGCCCTGTGCCGGTGGTCATGCTCAGCACACTGACAGAGAAGGGTGCTGATGCCACACTGACGGCGCTCAGTCGTGGTGCGGTGGACTATGTGCAGAAGCCGTCGGGAGCGGTCTCGCTTGACGTGAGAAAGGTGCAGAGCATATTGCTGGAGAAAGTGAAAGCCGCAACACAGTCAAACCCCCGGACGCTGATACCAAGGAAGAAGAGCGCACCAGCAAAACCACTGAAATACACGCCCAGCTCAGGTAAGAAGATCATTGCGATCGGTACGTCCACAGGAGGTCCTGCTTCGCTTGCGGAGATCATCCCCCAATTCCCGGCAGACACTCCGCCAATGCTGATCGTGCAGCACATGCCGGCTGATTTTACGGCGAGGTTTGCAGAGCGGCTGAACAACACTTCTGCGATCCGGGTCAAGGAAGCAAGCGCAGGAGACAAACTTGAGCCAGGGCTTGCACTCCTTGCTCCGGGTGATTACCACATGACGGTTGGAAAGGATGGCAGGGTTCATATGAACAAGAACCCGAAGATACACGGGGTTAGACCTGCTGTTGATCCGATGATGTCCACTGCGTCAGAGGTCTATAAATCGAAGATGATCGGGGTGATCATGACCGGGATGGGGCGCGATGGCGCAACCGGCATCGAAGTGATCAAGAAGAACAACGGCGTCACGCTCTCACAGGACGAGGCATCCTGCGTGGTGTATGGCATGCCGCAGGAAGCGTACAAGACCGGGTGTGTGGACATGGTTGTACCGCTGTCACAGATACCGGCAGAGGTACTACGGAAATGTTAATATAATCTAAACGAAAACATTGAAACGGGGGTTATGAAATGGATGCTGATATGGCGGAGTATAAGGAAGAGTTTGTGAATGAAGCGCGGGAACACTTACAGATACTGAATCAATCGTTGCTTGATCTGGAACATGATACGTCCAATATGGATCTTCTGAATAACATATTTCGGGCAGCGCACACTCTGAAAGGTTCATCTGCAACGATGGGCTTTATGGAGTTGAATAAACTGACGCACCGGATGGAAAACGTCCTTGATGCGATCAGGAACGGCAAGACTGCCGTAACATCAGTGGTGCTGGATACGACATTCGATTGTTTTGACATGCTTGAGATCATGATCGACGAGATCGATGCTGATTCGCCGAGCAGTATCGATGTTTCGGATCTGGTGAACCAGCTCGACGGTCTGCTGATCGAAGAAGGAGGTGCCGGAGCCGGGCAGCCTGAACCTGCGGAGGCGCCCCCCCAACCGGCTGGAGTAGGGCAGGCAATTTCGCTCAGCGAAGATGATCTGGAAATAGCGAATGATGCGATTAACCAGGGTCTTTCCGTATTTAAAATGCGGATCGATCTCGAAGATACTTGCGCACTGAAATCGGTTCGTGCGGTGATGGTGCTAAAGTGCATCGGCGACCACGCCGACATCCTTGCGACCATACCCGGCGCTGAGGCGATAGAGGACGGGGAATTTGAACAGGGATTCGACGTGATCTTTGGCACCGAAGAAGATGGCGATGCGATTCAGGAGTCGGTTAGACATGTCAACGAGGTTTCAAAGGTAGACATAATACCGGCAATAATCGAGTCGGCTGAACCAGTGTCAGAAGCAGCGGCAGAACCAGCAGCAGAAGGCACACTGGAATCAGAAGCCAAATCAACGCCGGAAGCGGCGCCTGCTGTGCAGAAAACACCTGCGGCGGGTGCGAAAAAGCCGGAGGTTGTGCGAAGCGTGCAGAGCGTGCGTGTCAACATAGAAAAGCTGGATGCGCTCGTCAACATGGTTGGAGAGCTTGTCATTAACAAAATCAGGCTTTTGGAGATTCAATCAACCCATCAAATAAAAGAACTTGATGAAACGGTGTCAAACATCGACAGACTGACCAATGATCTGCGTGATGAGGTCATGCAGATGCGAATGGTTCCTGTTGATCAGGTATTCAACCGGTTCCCGCGAATGGTGCGGGACCTTGCAAAGAAGAAGGATAAGGAGATCGAAGTGGTCATCGAAGGCAGGGATATCGAGCTTGACCGGACCGTGCTTGACGAGATTGGGGAACCGATGGTGCACCTGATCAGAAACTGTGTCGACCATGGCATCGAATCTGCGGATGTGCGAGAAAGTGCAGGCAAACCCGCAAGAGGGATCATCAGGCTGATCGCGCGCCGGGAAAAGAATCATGTTGACATCAAGGTGGTTGATGATGGTGGTGGCATCGATCCTGATAAGCTGCGAGCAAAGGCGGTCAGCAAGGGACTTATAGACCAGGAAGAAGCAGAGGCGATGAGTGATGAGAATGCGCTGATGCTAATCTTCGCACCGGGCTTTTCCATGGCAGAGGCGATCACAGACATCTCCGGAAGAGGTGTCGGGATGGATGTCGTAAAGACCAGCATCGAAGCACTTGGTGGGAGCATCTCTCTTGAATCGGATGTTGGCGTTGGCACCACCGTAACACTGAAACTTCCGCTCACAATGGCGATCATCCAGGCACTACTCGTCGAGGTTGCCCAGAACGTGTATGCCGTGCCGATCAGCAGCGTTCTTGAGACGATATCCGTGCCGACTGCCAGTATCCGGGTGATGGGGCAGCAGAAACTGATAACGTTGCGTGGTAATGTGCTGCCGCTTATGTGGGTGCATGATCTGTTCGGGAACGTATCTGAAAACGGGCACGAAGAGGTTACCGCGGTGGTAGTGGACCGCGGAGGTCAGCAGGTTGGATTAGTGGTGGATTCGCTGATCGGACAGCAGGAGATAGCGATCAAGTCGTTGAGCGGGATGCTTGCGGGCGTCAAAGGATTTGCCGGCGCCACCATCCTTGGTGACGGTAAAGTGATCATGATACTGGACGTTGCCTCGATGTTGTAGCTTGGGTGTGGAAAGAAAACTCTATGAATAAGGAATAAGAAGGATTTTGGAATGCCAGAGATCATTAAAGTGGGAATGGCTGATCTGAAGGTGGCTGCTGAGCCGGGGGTGTTGATCACCATCGGGCTTGGGTCATGTGTCGGCATAGCACTATATGATGCAAAGACCCGCGTGGGCGGACTTGCGCATATCATGCTCCCGACCAGCAAACGCACCACAAGCAAAAGCAACGGTGGTGATCTCAACCCGATGAAATACGCGGATACCGCCGTTGATATGACTATCAAGAAGATGATCCGGGAAAACGCCATTAAAAAAAATATAACCGCCAAGATCGCGGGCGGGGCACACATGTTCGCCTGTGCGAAGGACAGTAGTTCGTTTCTGAAGGTCGGCGAGAACAACGTTGCCGCAGTGAAAGAGAAACTGAGACAGGAGAGGATCAAGCTGCTTGCAGAGGATGTTGGTTTGAATTACGGAAGGACAGTTGAATTGCATACCGATGACGGGAAATACATCATAAAGACGATTGCTAAAGGATCGAAGGTGATTTAGATGGACGATTTCGAGAAATTGAAGGATAAGATATCCAGGGACAAACACTTCAGTTGTAACCAGTATAAGGACCCGTATCTGAAGCGAAGGTTTGCCATCAGGATGCGCGCCACAGGAGCGAAGACCTACCGTAATTACATGAAGGTACTCGATACGGTTTCGGATGAGTATCAGGTACTGCTGGACGTGCTCACTGTCAATGTCACCGAGTTTTTCCGGGACGTCGGTGTGTTCAAAGAAGTTGAGGGCGTTTTAAGATCGATTATCAAAGAAAAGCAGGAAAAAAAGCAGAACAGCCTGCGTATATGGAGTGCAGGCTGTTCCAATGGGTCTGAGGTGTACACGATATCGATACTGCTCGACCAGATACTTGGTCCGAATGTTAAGAATTTCAAGATCACGCTTCTTGCAACAGACATCGATGACATGTCCTTGAAGAGGGGGCGCGAAGGGATATACAACCCTGACCTCTTAAAAGGGGTCAAGTCCACATACTTGAAGAAGTATTTCGAAAAAACTGATGATGGGCGATACCAGGTGATCGCGCCCAACAGAAAGATGGTTACGTTCAGGAAACACGACCTGATCAATGACCGACCACAAACGATGATGGATGTGGTGTTTTGTAGGAATGTTGTGATATACTTCTCAAGGGAGTTGCAAGAGACGTTATTCGTAAATTTCTATAAATCACTGGTTGATGGCGGGCATTTTGTTATGGGAAAGACCGAGACACTGGTCGGCGATGCGAAAGATAAATTCATACCTGTAAATAATAAAGAACGGATATATAGAAAGTGATATGGGCGAAGAAAAAGTCGTTACCTGGCTGGATGGCAAAATCCTCTTCATAGAGACGTATGCCACACAGGCAAAGTGGATGCCGTGCAAGGTTGTGCTCACTTATGGGGGCATCTGGCTCATGCAGGGCAACAACAAGAAAGGCATCCCAATTGCAGCGATCTCAAGTCTTGGAAGGGAGATTCCAAAGAAACAACTCGGAACATCAGTAACGGATTATATCGCGGTCACGTATGTCAGCGAAAACAAGGAGATAACGGTCGCGATCACAGGGCAGCCTGCGCAACTGAAGAAACTGAAGAAGTACATCATGTTCCTGCGGCTCAACAAGAAGCCTGTTTATGTTCTGCACCCTGCAAAGGTCGGCGGAGTGATCAAGGACGGCGTCCAGTGGGTGAAAGGGCTCCTCAACATCGTCTGGACGCCTGGTGGCGCGGCAGACAAACTAATCATCCAGCGCAAGGCAGGCAACGTCGAGATCCTGATGAACAACATCGAGATGGTGCAGACCGATAGCCCGAATATCGGCGGGAAAGTGAAGCAAATCGCAAATATCAAACACTCTGACAGCGAAAATATCTATAACACATTCATATTATCAGGAATTCAGAATTCACTCATAGAGTACATCAATGACCACCTGCGCGAGCAGGGGGTGATATCCAGTCATGCAAGCGACAGTGCAACAGACTCGTCGTCCGATGCATCAATCGCTGAGACCGAGGAAGAGATACTGGTCGCGCTATATTCCGGTGTCTCCGCACTCGAGGTGCCCACATTCATGGAAGAGATGAATGTGGATCAGATCGAATTGATCTATGACAAACTGATATCCTACGGGCTTGTGGAACTGGTCCGCCTCCGGAAGGATGTCAAGCTTACGCCGAAAGGTAGAAATATAGTGAACAAGAAAATGCAGATGTAAGGAATAAGGAGGGGTTAGTATCGCAAACATAATGCTTGTCGATGATTCGAAGTTCATGCGGGCACTCCTGAAGAAAGTGCTTGCAGCTTCGCATACAATCGCAGGAGAGGCAGAGAACGGGGTAGAGGCAGTCGAGATGTACGATCAGTTGACTCCTGACCTTGTGATGATGGACATCGTGATGCCGCACATGGACGGAATACTTGCAACGAGCAACATCACGAACAAACATCCTGACGCAAAGATCATCATGTGCACGTCTGTCGGGCAGGATGAGAAGGTGAAGGCGGCGATCAAAGCCGGCGCCAAGGGGTATATCACCAAGCCATTCCAGGGACCAAGCGTCATCAAGGAAGTAGAGAGCTTACTGGGTCAATAGTCATGATCGGGATGAATACCCTAAAAGGGCTGAAACGGCTGGGTGACCAGAGCGCAGAGCGGGCGGTTCAATCACTCGCCGAGATGACCAGTACAGAAGTGGTGATGGAGGTCTCAGCGGTCAACATGACCGAGATCGAGCAGATCCCGGCGACCGTTGGCATAACCGACGATGCGATGATCGGGCTCTTTGTACGGTTCACCGGCGAACTGCCGGGGGCGGTGCTGACACTACTCTCGATCCCGTCTGCACAGAATCTTGCTGACATCATGCTGGCTGGTATGGGTGACGAGCCCGCCGAAGACGAGGTGCTAACGGAAATGCAGCAGTCAGCGGTTGAGGAGATCGGAAACATCATCACATCATCGTTCATCGATGTGTGGGCGGACGAATTCAACATGGGGATTACCCAAACGCCGCCTGCGTATGTATGTGACTATGTCCCGGCGATCATCGATGCCTCACTTGCGCGCGCATCTGAGAAAGGGGACTTTGCCGTGGTCTTCAACAGCGCGATCCACATTACTGATCTGGATATCGACTGCCACATCCTGGTGCTCCCTGATCCTGATAAGATGCAGCTGATGTTTGATAGTCTGGAGTAATTATGGTCGAACTTGAAAATCTTGAATCATTAAAGGAGATGGGTGATAACAGCGCGTCCATCGTGATGGAGTCGCTTTCGGAGATGCTCTGCATGGCTGTCGAGATGGATGTCTCCGCAGTCCACGTAGATACAATCAAAAGCATCCCGGATATCCTGAAACTGCCCGGCGACGTGATGGTGGGTGCGTATGTGGGCTTTTCCGGCAAGTTGTCAGGCACGGTGCTTACAATCCTCTCGATTGAGAGCGCACGCGAGATGGCTGACATCATGCTTGCAGGAATGGATGAGGACGATCCCATGGACTACCTGACCGAGATGCAGGAGTCCGCAATACTTGAGATAGGCAACATCCTGACATCACCGTTCATCGATGTGATGGCAGACGCCCTATCACTGGAACTGACACAGAGTCCACCAGCGATCGCATGTGACCCGCTAAGTTCCCTGATCAGCCAGTCAATGGACAGGGCAAACGAGAGCGATCTTGCAATCGTGTTCAACAGCGCGCTACATGTAGTGGACCAGAACATCAACTGCAACATCCTGATGCTGCCAGACCCTGACAACGTGGAGACGATGATCCACGACATCGGATCACTCCAGTCAACGTCTGAAGATTCCTGATGCGACATCCGGGGGTGGATTTCCGTCTGGCAATGTGGTTGGGTGAGGCTACCGGCATACTTCACACCACCATAACCAAACGGGCGTTCCAAAGCCATGAAACCACCGCGCCAGGAGCCAGGGAATCGGACGCTGATGGTGGTTCAGTTTAAGTGAGCGCGTAACCCCGAATTCAGCAGGTGCTGTTGTTATAGATACGCGGCAGAAGACCCCGTTACTTGTAGCGGGGAGGAAGTCACAGTGATTCTCTACCTATGCGGGCTAACTGGCAGGGGTTTCACTCGCTCTGCCTCTTTATCGCTATCATATATATGCAGCGAGTCAGCATAATCGATCAAACGGACGATCCGGCAGTTGTTCGGGCGGATCACCTCGCGGTTCAGCATGTCGATGATCGCAACGATATTTGCCTGCCACGCCGTGTACAGATCGCGGCTGCGCCACGTCAGATGCACATCAACAGAGTCGTCGCCAAGGTACCTGATCACAATGCGCTGCAGACACGGCGGCGACACATTCCCAAGATCGGTCTTGGGCTGCCACGTGATTGCTTGATCGCGGTTTGACGTGATCCCTACCTTCTTCCGGAGCGCAAGACACTCTCGCAAGCGCCTGATCTGGTCAAGACCTTCGTACATCGCGAGTCGCTCGAAATACAGGTATGCGAACTGTTCCGGTTCCGGCTTTTTGATATACTCTGACAGGTATTCCCTTGTGAACCCCTGGCAGTACTGGTCGACGTGCGGGAACGGAAACTGCGGGTGCAGTTCACGGCTCTCGATCTGCTTTATCGCATTACCGGTGAGTTCAAAGAGTACGCACGCATCCTTAATCGGCTTTGGCTCGGACGAATCGCCGATCGTTACCCTCATCCCGTCACGCAGCACGTGCCGCACCGCCCGCGCCCACGCGTTATGAAAATCGGTTTCAGCTATCAGTATCGCCGGTGGTAATTTCATCTGTGTAATAACCCTCCATTATATCGTATCGGTTTCATGGCTTTTATCAGCACCTCTGAAAATATCTCTGATCTCTATGAGCATGTCATTCACAAATACTTCACTGCATTCTATTGGCTTATCGTTGTCCGAGAGGTGCAAACGAAATGGAAACGTTCTGACACCCCTCCAATGCGGGGCATTATCCCATCTACGCATCATTTTTCGGTTTTTTTGCAGATGATATGAATATCTCCGATAATTTTCTCCCATTCCCTCGTTTATACAAAGCACGTATCCTTTTTTTAATGTTGCCTTTGCTCGCAACGATTGGGCGGTTGGTTCCACATTCATCTCAACAACCTCCACATTTGTGACAAGGTCGCCGGATGATAACACCGCTAAAATGTGTGATATCGTCATTTAACTCTGCATCAGACCCGCGCCTCAACCTCAGTCCAGTATCGCAGCACCTCTTCATAGCTCTCCCACTGTATGAAGTCATCCCATTCCTCAAATACTTCTTCGTTCTCCCTACCCCCAATAATCTTCTTAAATTCCTGAAAGTCCACACCGTATTTTCTCTCGAGTTTGCTTACCTTCCCGCCATAGTACTGGATTTTGTTTCGTGCTTGCTCTCGTATTATTCCAATAAGAGCCTCCTTTTCATCCCTGAACAAGCCAATCCTAACCAATTCGTACATGTTTAGCTAACCATAAGATTGCAGCTAAATACATACGGAACCACAAGATTACACTGATTTCCACAAGATTTCTGTGTTAATCTCGTGAAATCTTGTGTAATCTCGTGGTTTTTCGCCTTGGCTAAACACATACACCAAT
>JAYEGG010000303.1:0-2238 GCA_034658995.1 Methanobacteriota archaeon
CTGATTCTAACGGGCTTTCGTGGTTCTCAAAGCCCCAGTTCTCTCAGTTTCCCGGATCCTGGTTTGCCATGTTCCCATCCGCGAAGTTCGTAGTATTCAGACAACATCGCATCCAGAAGTGATACGTGACCCTTGGAGGGTCCATCCGGCATCGGTTCGTCGAATCTCTTCGGCAGCGAGTCATCCTTTTCATCAAACCCATATTGGTTGATCATCAATCTCTCGAGGTTGGTCACCCGCTCGCCGATCATCAGTAGTTCTTGATCATCCATCTCCCACCCGGTGATGCATGACAGCATATCAGCATAATCGGGCAATCCGAGAGCGAACGTGTTGAAGAGACAGACCACTGATGAGTTGACAAGCGATGTGAAATCCTGGAATGTCTTTGTCCACTGCGCTTTTCCTTCTGTTGTGTATGGATCCAGTTTTTCAGGAAGCCCCAGGATCTCCGGCGATATCAGGTAGCCGCTCACATGACAGCCGCCGCGGTTGGCGGTTGCATAGTTAAGGCCAGTGCCCTGCACAGCACGCGGGTCATAAGCAGGGAGTTCAAGACCTTTCACGCTCATCGAAAGCTCGGGTGCGCCGTATTTCTCACTAAGCCCCAGAGAACCGAGCGCCAGATCATCACCGATCCCTGCACGGTATGCGGTCATCCATACCGCTTCCACCATCGCTCCGGCGTTCCCGAACGTTAGATTGAGACCGTGCAATCTCGACTCCGGAATCTTCCCCTTCTCAACAAGTTCCATAGCCGCTGCGATGGTCGTGCCCATGGAGATGGTATCAAGCCCGAGTTCGTTGCAGAGATGGTTCGCCTTTGTGATCGCATCAAGTTCGGTTATCCCGCAGTCCGAGCCAAATGCGAATATCGTCTCATATTCGGGTCCTTCTCCACTGGTTACGCTGAATGCCCCGTCCGGAACTGATGTGGATCGCCCACATCCAATCGGACATCCCCAGCACGCTTTCTTTCCAACGAGATACTTATCAGCGAGCGCTTCGCCACTCTGACGATCGGCATCAGGGAAATATCCGGTCTGAAAGTTCCGCGCAGGATAAGCACCGTGTCCGTTGATGATATTAACGAGCACCGAGGTCCCATAAGCCGGAAGTGCCTCGCCAGTGACCGGGTTCTCCTTTATCTTCCGGATGGCACTCTTTACGTGTTCCTTCATCTCATCGGGTCTGGCAATCGCTACATTCTCAGTACCATAAACTGCGATTGCTTTGAGTTTCTTGCTGCCCATAACAGCGCCCATACCGGTTCTGCCCGCTGCCCGGTAGTTGTCATTAATGATGCATGATATCGCTGCCATATTCTCACCAGCAGGCCCGATACATGCGACCGATGCGTTCACCCCGATCTCTGCTGTGATCTCGTCAGTCGCTGAGAACGTGGTCATCCCCCATAACCCGGCAGCATCCACGAGTTCAGCCTTGCCATCAATCACTCGAAGGTAGACCGGCGTATCGGATGCGCCCCCCACAACGACCGCATCATATCCGGCAGCCTTGAGGAGAGGTCCCCATCGCCCCCCAGAGTTTGAGCTTCCGATGGAGCCTGTGAGCGGGGATTTCATCGCCATCACATGGTACCTGCCACCAGTCGGAAAACTGGTGCCTGTTGCAGGTCCTGTTGCAAAGACCATAATGTTATCAGGACCAAGCGGATCAACATCAGGCTTGAAATCATCATATAATATCTTAAGCCCAAGTCCCTTGCCACCAAGGAACTTACGTGCGGTTTTTTCATCTGTAGATCGGTCAGCAAGCCTGCTGGCGTCCAGATCTACCTCCAGAATCTTTCCTGTGTATCCATCCATATCAACGCCTCCCGGCAGGTTTTTCGCATAACTCATACATGAGATGCTAAATCCGAATGTGCAGGATGGGATATAAAAGTGTGGGTAGTTTTTATCAGGCTTTTTAATTTTTCCGGTCGATTAAGACGATAGTATATGCAAGGGGGTCTTCGTTGTGGTAACCCGGAAAATATTAAAGTCTCGCCCGCCGAACCGAAATCTTGATAACCATTCCACAGCAATCAACAGACATCGTGCCTCGGTGGCTTAGCGGTATAGCGCGTCATTGGTAATGACGAGGTCGCGGGTTCAACTCCCGCCCGAGGCTCTCGCAACGGTTTTTTCGTGGTATATCCACTATCACATCCAGTCATTCTACGCACCATTATCATTTACGAAAAAGTATATCGCCACCCCCCACCGGGGAGGG
>JAYEGG010000304.1:0-9815 GCA_034658995.1 Methanobacteriota archaeon
TGGTGTGATAGGGCAGTTGGTTGGATAATAATGTCCCAAAGCCGCTACCAGCGTCTACGTAAAAAGGCTGATAGAAACCTGTAACGGTCGCCCCCTCATAAGTTCCATCAATGTAGACGTTAGCACCTGATGGTGATGAAGCCACACACAGCAAACCCGACTTGGGTGCTGGGGCGGGTGTCGGCATAATAGTGTTATTTTTCGGTATTTCAAACGGAAGCTCTTTTTTCTCGATCAAGAAAAGCATCGGAACGTCCTGAGCGTTCACGTTTTGTATTGTGACGGCTACCTCAAACTCATATCTTCCCATTATCATTTCTGTCTCTGAGATGAGTTCACTGTTGAGCCCAGCCAAAATGACTTGAGAGCCAATATTTAGTTCATCAGCGATTCCTACGCCAAGAATATTAACATCCACCGGGATATATTTCATATTCTGATTTATTTGTTTTAGAATTTCTTTAACCGGAACATTCTCGCCCAAAGCATACCCTGTTATTTTAACTACATCTCCGTCATACTGATACGGATTGCTTGTAAGTTCCTGAATGCTTACATCGGGAATTGTTTTATGTTCTATTTCTTCGACCAAAAGGGCGGGTCTCAACTCGTTTTGTACCTCATCGATTCCCTGTGGTGATATGTAGTCAAATTGGTCTAATATTTCATCGGTTGGGTAGAGAACCGTTGCTATAACACCCCCTTGTCGCACCTGCCACGTAGTATGAACCGGATCAAGTGTTTCGATTACTTCGGATTGATCATCGGATGGAAATTCATCTGCAAGTATCCCATTTCCAAAATGTTTTTGGAGATCATCTTCCGCATATCCGATCTTGTAAGAGGTCACGAGATAAATCCCCTGAATTTTCACTCTTTTAAATGCATAACCCGATGGATTTGAATTTATATCCTTTACAGTCGTCTGAATTGGGCGACTTAACCCCACAGACTCAGCAACAATCACGCCCTTTGGCTGTAGCGATTTTAATTTATCTGGTACATCCGGTACGTCAAAATCGATGCCGTATAATGTTCCAATTACGTCCGCAGATGTTATTTCTTTATTTACGTCTGTATCCTCGGTTATAACGAGATATAACCCATCCATTCTATAAAACAAGTATGTATGCACAGTTACAGGCAAAGATATCCCTTGATCGGTTATGTAGGACTTTAAGTTAGCGTCTATGGGGTTAACGACTACCATGCCATTTGCTTGGATGTAGTCACTGTGGACGAGATCTGAGAGGGGTGATGATGTGGAAATTAGAGCATCGACAGGTGTTGTGGTTACTGAAAAATCATCATCGTTCCCGCTTTCACGTGAGCCAGCATCATTGTCATCTGTAAATGTTGCAATTGGCGTAAGAGGCGTACTTTCTTCTTCGATGCATCCACTAAACAAAACCAAGACTATTGCCACCAAAAGCAATATTATAAACGTATTTTTCAGCCCCATTCTCACTACCCCGTTTTCCCACGTCTTACTATCGCTTGCTTCCACATGCAGATTCCCATAACCCCCACCGAACCACTTTAATTGTGGAAACAAGACGGTACATTATTATTTTGCGTCTTTGGTCATAAAGATTGCGGTATGAAATATTTCACTGTATTATTTTGAATTAATTTAATTCTCAGTCATCTTCCCCCAGCACCTGCATCATCCCCTCCCGATACTCCCGAAAAGCCACTCTCCCCGCACCGGTCAGCCGGAGCATCGTATGCGGTTTTCTGTCCACAAACTCCTTCACGACCTCGATGTACTCGGCAGCCTCAAGCTTGCTTGTGTGCGAGGAGAGATTGCCAGCTGTGAGCCCGGTCTGGCGCATCAGGAAGAGGAAGTCTGCGCTTTCGACGACGTGGAGGTATGCCATGATCATGAGCCGCGCTGGTTCGTGGATCAGGCGGTCGATTCCAGCGATGGGGTGGAGATCTTCGCTGCTGCCGGAATCACTTGCTGCCATCACGCACCTCCGTTTCCGGCAGCGGATATTTGCGCAGGAAGCGGATGAAGATGACTAGACCGCTAAGGACTAAAAATCCCCCCATGAATACCAGATATAGTATCAACCCGGTACATCCGGATCCAAATTCTATTAAAGAGAAGAATAGCCCCAGAATCATGGACATGCTCGCATATCCGTAATAACGGATGTTCCCGGATCTGGATGCTGTGTGGGCGAAGGGTCCGACCAGGATCGTCCCGATGAACAATGGCGACCAGTTCACCCAACTATAATAATCCGTTACATTGCCAAAGACGGAGATCAGGGTGAATATGATCATGATAACTGCAAGTTCGAAGAGAAGGACGCCGGTCAGGGCATCCTTTGGATTTTCCCGATGGAATTTGACAAACCCGATTCTGGGATATGTGTAGCGTCTTCGGACGAATTCCACAATCCTTCCAGAGAATATTATTAACAATATATAGAACGCAAAGACAGTAGAATAGAAGAACCCTCCGAAAGTCATGAGGATCAGTCCCATCATGGCTTCCATCAAGCCGTCCTGCTGGGAATCCTGGTATGCCTTCTTCTCGAGTTCTTTGAGATTGATTTCTTGTGTCATTATGACCTCCGTACATTAACGTAAAGGAGTTTGTAATATATAAGACTTTGTGTCGCAAAGTTGTTTGTAATAAGCAATACATAAAATCAGAAGATGTGACATCCACCTCGGGCTAACAATCACCTGGCAAGCCCTTTCGCCCCCCGTCCGGGTCGTGCCCTCAGAAGATGCCAGCCGCGGACACGCCCCACAATCACCCCGCGAACCCCCCGGTTGCACAGAAACCTGATTGCAGGAATGATCATCCGTCCAACTGTTACCTTAAGCGAACCCCTGACGCGGTATGCGAATGCTGGCTCATGAAAGACCGGATGCAGCCGGATCGAGACCGCGGGAAAACGGGTCAGTGGGGCAAAAGCTGCGTACAGGAACCCTGATAACATGCCGGTATCGGCGGGATCGTTGAGTCCGAATGTTACGTGGCATGAAAGTTCCTTAAAATCGATTTTCTGCACCACCCTCCGCGCCAGCGTGGTAACAGGGCGGTACAGCGTGCGAAACAGTTCAAAGATGCGCTTGACATCCATCTCCTCCCCTGTTTTATCCTCTATGTTCTCCTCTTTCTGGTCGTCCTCCTCTGTGGTGGTGAAATCATCGATTACGCGGGATAGAAACAGCCACCGCACCTCGATTCTCTGTATGGAATCTCTGCCCGGGTCTCTCTTCAGTTCAAACCGGCAGACGAACGGAACACAGAGCAGAAGCAGCAATGCAAGCGTAAGCGTTGATACAATAAGCAATAAAAAAAGGGGAAGAAAAGGGTGCAAGATACTGCCCTCCTCAATCCTCGTCTACAGATTTTTTCGGCTCCTCGTCATTATCCTTTACTATACCTTTCCCTTTTCCCTTCTTTTCTTTCAGGGATTTTATCTTATCCACGACTTCAGGTACAGCCTCCACGATCTTTCCGAGATCTATGCCCTTCCCTGTCGCTGGAAGCAGTTTAACCTCGTCTTCTGAGACCACGAGGAATGCGACCGGCTCGATCTTTGCGCCGCCACCGCCACCGCCGCCAAAACCGCTCTCCTCGTCACGCTTGCCTTCGCCGCCACCACTGCCAAATCCGAAGGATACCTTGCTGATCGGTACCACGGTTTTGCCTGCCACCGTGATCGGCTCGCCGACGATGGTTTTGGTGGTGATCAGTTTCTCAAGCTGCTCTACAACTTCTCTCATCAATTCTTCGACACCCATGTTACTCACCTCGACTGATCCGGTCGCAGGCAAACCGGATAACACTTTCGGTCGTATGAATCGACATCTGCGCGATATGCCTGTGTGGGTCATTCTCCTGTGGCAGTCCGTTTGGGTTGTGGTTCTGTTCATAGTTCCGGTTGGGGTTGTTCATGTTGCTTACCTCCGTTTATCAGAGACCGGTCGTTTTATCAACCTGTCTGATACTACATAGTTAAGTAATAGTACTTAAACATTTCGATTAATCGAAAGACTTTGTGATCCAATGCAGAACTCAACAACAAAACTGCAACCCCGAATCCGGCATGGCTCCCACGCTCTCGATTGCACAATTGCCCCGGCATCAGAACCCGCCATAAGCAGAGTAACCTTTACTATATCTTACTATCATGGGCATACTAAAATGGAATAAACCTTGCACCCGGATATGATGATGTCTACACCGCTACCGATGCCGCTTCCGAAAACGTCGCCGAGTTTGCGTCTTACGGACGCGCGCCCGGGCGTCCCTGCATGATTGTGCAGTCGATGCCGGATAATGGTTGCGCAGGCGGCACGACGGTCGCTGCCAGCCAGCCACCGGGCAAGCAGAGTCGGACACAAAAAGGGTGCAACCACAACACGAGGTATCACACAATGACCGAAGAATTCGAACCAAGCATACTGGCGTTCTGCTGTAACTGGTGTTCGTACGCCGGGGCTGATCTTGCAGGGGTCAGCCGGATCCAATACCCAACAAACATCCGGATCATCCGGGTGATGTGTTCCGGACGGATCGAACCCGCATTCATCTTTGAGGCGTTCAAGGACAAAGTCGACGGCGTATTGATCATGGGCTGTCACATCGGAGACTGTCATTATCTTGAAGGGAACGTGAATGCCGAGATAAGGATCAATAACACCATAGAAGCGCTAAAGCATCTCGGACTGGATGACAGGCTGCGCCTTGAGTGGGTATCTGCAAGTGAAGGAGCCCGCTTTGCAGAGGTCGTCAGCAACTTCACCGAAGATATCCGGAAGATCGGACCAAGTCCGCTGAATACGGACACGACGTGATTCTTGCATACACGTTAATCACTGCGTTAGTGCGGCATCTCAACATCGAAATGTTTTAGTACTAACCACGTGGTAAAACCATAACAAATAGGTATAGGTGCTTAATATGTGTCTAAAACATCCGGGTGCGCCCAGGTATGGGTCGGATATCTCATTATACCTGGTCGTTTTATTCCGGTTATCCGGACGCTGGCTACGGTCATAGATACAACACATGCAACATCAAGATAATCAATTTGAGATAGTCGAACATTGGAAAGGAGGTTACTGAATAATGGATACAATAAAAACCGCCGAGCTGGATCATGATTTCATAAAAGAGATCAGTGAGGAGCCCGGTGCTGAGAAGATCGCCCTGTGCTTCAACTGTACCGGTTGTACAGCGGGTTGCCCCATGGCAGATCTGGAGGCGCAGTACAATATCAGGAAGATTCTCCGGATGGCGAGTCTCGGGATGAAAGACGAAGTGCTCAACAACCCGTATCTCTGGTACTGTACTACCTGCTACAAGTGTCAGGAACGCTGTCCGCAGGGCGTGCAGAACGTGGACGCACTACTTAAGATACGTACAATCGCAGTCAAGAACGGGATCATGCTGCCAAAGCACAGGGCTGTGGCAAAACTCGTAATCGAGTATGGACATGCCGTGCCGATAAACGATGACGCCAAAGAGAAGCGCAAGAAACTGGGACTCGAGGAAATGCCATACACAGTGCAAAGGTTCCCCGAGAGTCTGGACGAAGTGCATAAGCTGATCAAAATAACGAAATTCGATGAATTGACAACGGAGTGAGTATCATGCCAAAATTATCATTTTTCCTCGGGTGTATAATGCCCAACCGGTATCCAGGCATCGAGATCGCCACAAAAAAGACTCTTGAGAAACTGGGTGTCGAACTCGTCGAACTACCCGGTGCAAGCTGCTGTCCTGCGCCCGGAGTCTTCAGGTCATTCGACAAAGCTACGTGGCTTTCGATAGCTGCACGAAACGTCGTTCTCTCAGAAGAACTGGGCTATGATCTGCTGACGGTCTGCAACGGCTGCTTCGGATCTCTTGTTGATGCTAACAACATCCTCAAGGAAGACGAGGTGGAAAAGGAGGCTACAAACAAGATCCTGAAACAGATCGGGCACGAGTTTAAAGGAACCATCAAGGTGCGCCACATCATAGAGTTCCTGCACAGCGAGGTCGGGGTGGACAAGATCAAAGAAGCGGCAATCAAGCCTGTTGACCTGAAAGTCGCAGTCCACTACGGATGCCACCTGATCAAGCCGTCCAAGGAACGACATCTTGGAAGTGTGGAGAACCCCCGGTTCTTTGATGAACTGGTTGAAGCGGTTGGCGCAACATCCATCGATTACGAGGATAAACTTGCATGTTGCGGTGCCGGCGGCGGTGCAAGAACCGCGGTGCTTGACACTGCGCTGCAGATGGCTGAAGCGAAGGTACAACATGCGATTGCAGCCGGAGCCGACTGTTTCGTTGATGCGTGTCCGTTCTGCCATCTGGAACTGGATGTCGGGCAGACCGAGATCGCGAAGAAGTTCGGACGCGAGTATAATCTGCCTGTACTACATTACTCCCAGCTACTCGGGCTTTCGATGGGTTATACGCCGGAAGAGATGGGAATTGACATGAATTACATTACGAACGATGAATTTATGAAGAAGATCGGAGGTGACAAGTAATGGCTGGCGATAAGATTGGTGCGGCGGCTGTTATTGGCGGCGGCATCGCAGGAATCCAGTCCGCGCTGGATCTGGCAGATAGCGGGATCAAGGTCTACCTGATCGAGTCAGGACCAAGTATTGGCGGGAAGATGTCACAGCTTGACAAGACATTTCCAACGATGGACTGCGCGATGTGTACGCTTTCGCCAAAGCTGGTCGATGCCGAGCGGCACCCGAACATCGAGCTGATGACGTACTGCGAGGTAGAGGGGATCAGCGGCGAGGAAGGAAACTTCACGGTTACTGTTAACAAGAAGGCACGTTACGTCGATGAGGCCAAATGTATCGGATGCGAGATCTGCTTTGCCAAATGTCCTGTGAAAGTGCCTGACGAGTACAACGAACTGCTCGGAAAGCACAAAGCAATCTATCTCCCGTTCCCACAGGCTGTGCCAAAGATCGCGGTCATCGATGCCGAACGATGCCTGTACCTGACCAAAGGCAAATGCGGGAACTGCGCGAAGAACTGTGAGGCAGGCGCTATCGACTACGAACAGAAAGACAAACAGGTCGATATCCCGGTTGGCGCAATCATCCTCACATCCGGATTCAAGCCATTTGATCCAGCCCGGCTTGAGCAGTATCACATCGAGCACACGAAAGTCATCACGTCGATGCAGTTCGAACGGATGCTCAGTTCATCAGGCCCGACAGGCGGGCACATCGAGCTTATGGACGGATCACGACCAGAGCGCATCGCATGGATCCAGTGCGTCGGCTCAAGGAACCCTGAGATCGGCAACCCATACTGTTCCGCGGTCTGCTGCATGTACGCAACCAAAGAGGCGATGGTCGCAAAAGAACACGAACCTGATCTGGACATGACAATCTTTGCGATCGACGTGAGAGCATTCGGAAAGGGCTTTGAAGAGTTCTACCAGAGAGCAAAGACCGCAGGCGTCAGATATATCAGATCAAGACCAAACGGAGTGGACATCGATCCGGTGACCGACAACGTCTATGTTAAATACGAATCAGAGGAAGGAGCGATCGAACGTGAAGAGTTCGACGTGATCGTGCTCTCAATCGGGCTTACACCCACAGAGGATACCAAAAAGATCGCGGAGATGGCTGGCATCGAACTGGACGAGTTCGGAAACATCAAAACCGACCTGATCAATCCTGTCGAGACAAGCGTTCCCGGAATCTTTGCGTCAGGCACAATCCAGGGTCCAAAAGACATTCCTGACACCGTAGCCGACGCAAGCGGCGCGGCAGCCAAGGTAGGGTCGATGCTCGCAGGCGCGCGGGGCACACTCGTGACCAAGAAAGAATATCCCGACGAGACGCCATTTAACGGGGACAAACCAAGAATCGGTGTCGTGGTCTGTAGATGCGGTATCAATATCGGCAATGTCGTGGACGTGCCCGACGTCGTTGAGTATGCAAGCGCGCTTCCAGGTGTTGTTATCTCCAAAGAAGAGGTCTATGCGTGCAGCGGCGACTCTCATGAGCGGATAGGTGAGATGATCAAGGAACACGACCTCAACCGGGTTGTGGTTGCATCATGCACCCCGAGAACGCATGAACCACTGTTCCAGGAGACGTGCCGGAATGCGGGACTCAACCCGTTCTTCTTTGAGCTTGCAAACATCAGGGAGCACTGCTCATGGGTGCACCAGAACGAGCCAGAGAAGGCAACAGTCAAAGCAAAGGACACCGTGCGGATAGCGGTCGCAAAATCAAGTCTTGCAGAACCGCTCTACACACAGGAACTCTCGCTCACCAAGTCTGCGCTGGTGATAGGCGGAGGAATCGCGGGCATGACCGCCGCACTCGACATCGCAAACAACGGCTTTGAGGTGGCGCTTGTCGAGATGGAACCCGAACTCGGCGGCATGTTACGCAGCATCAAAACCCTGCACACCGGGCAGAAAGCATCTGACGTGCTAAGCGAGATGGTGGCTAAAGTGGAAGCTAACCCGTTGGTCACCGCATACACCGGAACCACCCTTGAGAGCGTCGCAGGAGCGATGGGCAACTTCAGGGCAACACTTACAGGCGGAACAGAGATCGAGTTTGGCGCAGCAGTCATCGCAACAGGCGCACACGAGTTTAAGCCGGAGGGCTACTTCTCCTACGGAAAGTACGAAAACGTGGTCACCCAGTTGCAGCTTGAGGAGATGCTTGAGAGCGGGCTGGACGCAAACACGAAGACTGTCGTGATGATACAGTGCGCAGGCGGAAGAAACGACGAGCGCCCATACTGCTCACGGGTCTGCTGCATCAACGCCATGAAGAACGCGATCCAGATCAAGGAGGAAAGTCCCGACACACACATCTACGTGCTCTACCGTGATATCAGGACCTACAGCGTATGGGAAGAACTCTACATCAAGGCAAGAGAACTTGGCGTCTTCTTTATGCGGTACACCGAGGACCGTGAACCCGAAGTCGGCGACGGCGTAGTAAACGTATTCGATCAACTGCTTGGCAGAGACGTGGAGATCGCGACAGATCTTGTGGTGCTGAGCGCACCGATGGAGACACCGGAATCAAACACAGAACTATCAGAACACTTCAAGGTGCCACTTGGAAGCAACAACTTCTTCCTTGAGGCGCACATCAAGCTGCGACCGGTGGACTTTGCAACAGACGGCATCTTCCTCTGCGGAACCGCACAGTCGCCAAAACTGATCGACGAGTCGGTGGCGCAGGCTTCTGCCGCCGCATCAAGGGCATGCACAATCCTTACCCAGGACACTCTTGAGACGATGGGCAACATAAGCGTGGTCGATCCTGAACGCTGCATCGGGTGCGGAACCTGTGTCACGGTCTGCCCGTACGAGGCGCCAACCATGCAGGACGTCACCGTGACTGTCGAGGAGATCACCTACACCACCAAGAAGTCAGAGATCAACCCAACACTCTGCAAAGGCTGCGGATCATGCGCATCCGCATGTCCGGCAAACGCAATCACAGCCCGACACTTCACGATCGGCATGATGCTCAAGTCAGTCAGGGCATTTGCGGATATCGCAGACGTTGCAGATGCAGGAGAAGGAACAGCAGCCGGCGAGACGGCTGCGTGATCAGATCGTTTGAGAAATGAGAAAATCGAGGGCTTGTAAGGAGCTTCTTTACAAGACCCTCGTAGTGTTATTTTTTTTTGTGGTTTTTCGGTTGGCGGCAGATGTCAAACAGGGCAGCTACGTCACATCGCCCGGGCACTCTCATGATCCTGCATGTGAGACTTTTTAATTTCTTCTGGGTAATTAGATCATGGCAAAAAAGATTAACCGCCGATTAAGAAGGGG
>JAYEGG010000305.1:0-2232 GCA_034658995.1 Methanobacteriota archaeon
GATGAATGCGAACCCGACTCCGGTTTTGTTTCCGGGTACGGAAATGGGATGTGAAGGGCGTGCAGGTTAACCTTTATCACATTCGAAACCTCATAATAGATCAGGATGATCGATACCGAGTTCTTTAACCAGCTGAACCGATTCTCGCTGATGTTGCGCAAGCGGGTCTCGAGCGTGTATGCAGGCAGCCGGCGTGCGGTGCTGCAGGGCAAGGGCATCGAGATTGTGGGGTACCGTGAGTACATGCCTGGCGATGACATCAGGTCGATCGACTGGCGGGTGTATGGCAGGACCGAAAAACTATATATACGCAAATTCGAGGAAGAAAAGAGCGTAACCACCCACATACTTCTTGATTCAAGCAAAAGCATGGACTATTCGAGTGATGGCACAACGAAATTCGATTACGCAGCGATGCTTGCGTGTGGGTTTGGTTACATGGTGTCAAGAGAGAATGAGAAGTTCTCAATATCCCCGTTTGCGGAGAGCATCAGTATCAATCCTCCGAAACGTGGCAAGGGTCACCTGCTTCACACGATTGACGTGTTGAACCACCTCGGGTTGCAGGGGGAAACGAGATTTGACCACTGTGTCCAGCAGTACGGGAAGATGATCCGGTCAAAATCGCTTGTCATCGTCATATCTGATTTTTTATGTGATATCGACTCGATACGGGCGGGATTGTACCGGCTCGCACAGAACGATCTGATTGTGATCTCGGTCTTTGATCCGGCTGAATACGACCTTGCGATCGAGGGCGATGCAAAGCTGCATGATATGGAGACAAACGAGATCAAAAAGACATACATCAGCCCAAAACTGAAACAGGAGTACCGGAAGCTGCTTGATGCCCATTTCGGAGCCGTGAAAGAGACCTGCAATCACATCGGAGCGGATTTTTTCTCATTTAGTACGAATACATCAATATTCGATGCGCTCTTCGAGTCAGTGCGGGCTAAATAGCGATTAACTGGTGGTTGGGATGGGTTTTGCAAATCCGATGGCACTTCTCGCTCTTTCAAGCATCATCCCGATTGTAATCCTGTACCTGATCAAACCGAAGCCTAAGGATGTGAAAATCCCGTCGCTGATGTTTATTCTGGATCTGGGGCGAAAAGAGCATAAATACCAGACAATGCTCAAGAAATTCATCAGGGATCCGCTGATGCTCATGCAACTCCTCTTCTTAATCCTGCTTGCGCTTGCGATGGCGTCCCCGTACTTTACTATGACTGAGACTGTGCGCGCCGACCACACAGTGATCGTCCTTGATGCGTCCGCATCGATGCAAGCAACGGGTTCGGGCACACCGGGGATGAGCAGGTTTGATCTGGCAAAAAACGTTGCGGAAAAGTTCTCCAGCGGAAAAGTGAGCATTATTCTGGCGAAAAACGTCCCGATCGTTACGCTTGCTGGCGGAAGTCGGTCTGATGCAAAAGCCGTTCTGCAGCGCGTTAAGCCTGGTGCGACCACATCAGGCATAGGAAATGCAATCCTTCTTGCAAAGAGCATGATCGAGGAAGAGAGTGGCGCAATCGTGGTTATCTCTGATTTTTCGGGTATCGATGTCACCGACGACTCGATATCAACATCAAAGATGCTTGCAAACGCTGCGGGCATCGATGTGACATTCAAGCAGGTCGGGAACGATGCAGACAACATCGGCATTGTATATGGTAAACTGGAGCGAAAGGGAGACACATACGAGTACATCTGCAATATCAAGAATTATATGGACAGTACGAAGACCGTGCCGATTGAAGTGTTCCGCAATAGCAAAAAAATCATCTCTGATAGTAAAACGATACCCCCGCACTCAACAGACCTTTTTGCACTCACTGATCTCCAGCCAGGCGCTACAGTCATTGTCCTGAAGCACGGAGACTCGCTTGATGTTGATGATCATGCATATATCGCAATTCCTGAGATCGTGGAGCGGAATGTGCTCTTTATCAGCGAAAATAAAAACCCGCCAGCGAAGATCGCGCTAAGTTCACTCTCAGACACCGAATGCTCGATCGTAAAACCACCCGTCCTCCCATCGTTTGATGATTACGACATCGTTGTGGTTGGAAACATCACAAAAGATTCACTGCTCCCAGGAACATTCAATGATCTTGCAACGTTTGCCAGGTCAGGTGGCGGACTTGTGATCCTTGCATCCGACGATCTTGGCGAGATCGACACAAACAACCTGCTGCCAGCGCAGATATCCGGAAAAGCCGGGTCCAC
>JAYEGG010000306.1:0-2229 GCA_034658995.1 Methanobacteriota archaeon
CAAGAGACGTTGGCGAACTCTTGTGTTATCGAAGTCCATGGTACGGCAGGTATTGTTGCAAGAGCGCACAGTTTGGGATTGTTGAGTTACGGGGAAACGAAACACGCCATACATGACCTGTATGAAAGAAGTAGTCTGTACATGACAGAGAGGGTTTATCGGATTGTGATGGGCATGATCGAAAAAGGATGATGCTTAAACCAGTGTGGCATAAAGATAAATCACTTTCAGGAAATAATGATAGAGAGGTGAATCATGCCCGTGTCAAAAAGGCTCTCACAATTACTTGATAATATGGCACCTCCGGAACGTGCGGAAGTCGAGACTTTCGCGGCTTTTGTGGTAGCGCGGCGGAGTTTGCGGAATCTCACTGTTCTGACTGATGAGATCTCCACTCATGAACTTATGCGGCTTGTCATGGGATCCGGGAGTTTCAACTGGCTGGATGTTAGTTGCGAGGATGTTTATTCCAGTGAGGATGGTGAGGCAGTTAAATGGCTCAGCGAATCGTAAGGCGAGGTAGCAATGGTTCTCGTCCGCTACCCGTTTACAGACCTTACCAGCACAATAGTCCGTCCAGCGGTGGTGCTTACGCCTGACCACCTGATGCGCAGACTGGATGACGTTCTCGGTCTTTTCGTCTCATCATCGATACCCGCAGAATTGCTCCCGACTGATTTCGTTCTTGAACCAGGACATTCTTTCTTTCCGGGGACTGGTTTGAAATATCGCTCGGTGTTTCGGACGCACAAGTTGGCGTTACTCGATAAGTCGCTTGTATTGCGCGTTTTAGGGGAACTGGACCGGGATCTGATGAATGAAATAGAAGAGCGATTGCGGATCGCATTGGGGCTTTGAGCTATCACAAGAGTGGCAAAAAGGAGATATGATATGGATACAATCGATTTAGAGAAGATGCGCGTGAGGGATTTAATCCTGTATTACCTGACAAACGAAAAGAAAGAGCATACCGCCCATAGAGACGAAATCATCGAATACATAAGGAGTAGCCAACCTGAACACGTCAAGAAAGGATACCGAACACCATCGGGAATCACCTCGTACTTGACCAAACTCAAGAAAGAGGGGGTTTTATCAACCGTTGGACTTGAAGAAGGTAATTACACCTTATCAGAGGAGTTTGAAGAGGAGAAAGGAGACCTCCCACCATATTCTGTGAGTTTAGAGAAAGATTTGGCAAACTACTTAGCAAGTGACCCATCACTGATAGAAGAGGGTCTTCGACTGAAGGGGCAGGAATACGATACAAGAAATGCTGGGCGCATAGATCTTCTCTGCATCGATGGAAAGGGAGATTTTGTCGTGGTCGAGACAAAGAAGGGAAAGGAGAGCGACAAGGTGGTGGGTCAGATTCAACGATACATGGGGTGGGTTAAACGAAATCTGGCAAAGGAGGGTGAGAACGTCAGAGGGATCATAATCGTTAACGAATTCGATGAATGGCTCGATTATGCGGTATCGGTGAATGGAAATATCCGGTTGTTGTACTACGAGGTGAAATTTGCAGTACGAGATGCCCCACCAGAAAGTCCCATACCAGAAAAACTTAAACACACCTAAACATCACCGAACATTAGTCCATACAAGGAGAAACCCAGAAATGCAAGCCGCAACACAAGCTATCTAAACGATAGGAACGATCGACGCCCAGCATCATCTCGTTCCGGACGAAACGCTGCCCATCACCGGACCAACTCGGGTTCGCGTAAGTCACCTGCTGCCCGAAGACTCTGTCGTAAGCGAGACGGGATGGCTAGGCAGCAGCCGCCAAGCCCGCCTTCGATTTCCTGGAAGATCCCGAAGAGGACGCTTGCACGCTTTCTGATGGGGAACCGTTCTATGATGGGGGGGGTAAAGTCGTCCTGGTGTCTTTTCTGTTCGATGATCCTCGGGCGACCTGGGTATGACCCGTATCACCCAACAGAAAACAAGACACATGCCGATAAAGGTAGAAGGTATCCACTTCAAAAAGCATGGTATTTTGACTGGATTTACAGGATTTACAGGATGTTGACATTGCGGTATATCCTGTCGATCCTGTTAATCCTGTCTAATAATTTTGTATGTGTTTAGCTGAGGTGAAAAACGGCTCTCTGGTATCTTCCGTGATAGCGAACCCAGGAGCTCTATCAGATTGATCATCTATTCAGCCACTCGATATCGGTTTTGCAGAGTTTCCTGTCAGTTGAAAATATAATGAACCGCGGA
>JAYEGG010000307.1:0-1616 GCA_034658995.1 Methanobacteriota archaeon
TAATAGAATTGAGATAAGCCATAGTAACCAGAAAGTAATAAAATAACTAACAACGGGGGATATTCCTTATTTACTTGATTTATCGTGGAGATCAATTTCACGGGAATTACCAAAGAGCCATTTTTCTTTCCGGAAAGTACAGGATCGCAATCGGGCGACCAATCAACATACCGGAGTAGTTACGGCAAAACTTGATGCAGTCACCCCTGGCGATCCGGACCGTGCCATACCAGTGGGCTTAGCAGATAACACCCGACTAGCCCTGTGAGAATACATGCAAACCAGTTGCAAAATCCGCCGTAGTGTGCGAGGATTGTGAGAACAAATGCAATTGCAAGTGGTATCAGTATCTTGACTGATCTGATCTTTGGATATGGTATATTGCTGACCATTAGCACTGATAATCCGGCAAACACACCGGTTATCACGTACTGCGGATAATAAATATAATCAATTAAATATATCAATAGCGCAGCGAACGTGCCGGCGGCGGTGATCGGAAGCCCGCGAAACTCATCGTCATCCAATATCCCGAATCTGGAGAGCCTGAGCACCCCGCAGACAAGATATGCGGCAGAAAAGCCACATGCAATCGTGTGGTGATCGGTGCCTGCCATTACATAATAGATGAGTGCAGGGACCACTCCAAATGAGATGGCGTCTGCAAACGAGTCAAGGTGCTCGCCCATAACTCCCAACTCAACACGTCTTGCAACGGCGCCATCCACGCCGTCTGCGAGCGCAGCAGCCAGAACCATGATTGCAGCGCCGCTTGGATCACCGTTCAGCAGATATAGGATGGCTGTGAATCCGAACAACACATTTAAGATCGTGATCAGGTCTGGCAAGCGAACCAGCCTCAGTATATTCAGGTCAGTTCCATTACGGATACGCTCATTCATCGCTACTCGTTCCCGACGTTTTTATGGCGATTACGGTCTCGCCAGCGCGCACCTTATCCCCCTTGCGTATAGCAGGCTCGAACCCCGGCGGCAGGGTCATGTCCACCCTTGAACCAAATCTGATCATGCCAACACGCCCGCCTCGCCGCACAAAATCACCTTCTGCGACATAAGGGACGATTCTGCGCGTTATCGTTCCGGCGATCTGGGTGACCGTGCAATCAAATCCATCATTTTCGATAACAATCTCGTTCCGCTCGTTTCTGAGTGAATCCTTCGTGAAAGCCGGGATGTGGCTCCCTTTCGTATACCGGATTGCTTTGATCCTGCCAGAAACCGGCGCCCTGTTGACATGCACGTCATGAAAGTTCATAAAGATCTGTACCGCACCATTCTTGATCGCCATAACCCTGCCATCAGCCGGCGCAAGCATTGCGCAATCACCACGAGCGCCGGAATGCGGGTTTGGTGTGCGGTGCGGATCCCGGAAAAACCCGATAAAGAATATCGTCAGTAAAATAAAGACGTAAGTAACGGTTCGCATCCTTTCATCGACACTGATGAGCAAAGCTGACATCAGGGCACAGAACGCCGCCGAGATTAGCCACCTGCCCGAACCTTCTGCAAGCCGGATCATCACAGCCCATCCTCACGCTTATTGCGAGCGGTCATAGTGGTTAAGTATCTGCGCACAATCACAAACAGCTGATCGAT
>JAYEGG010000307.1:1716-9786 GCA_034658995.1 Methanobacteriota archaeon
GCAGCAGTCGTTATCGTCAGGAGAATTTCCCCGTCATCCAGGCTGTGCTTATAATTCTGGTACATCGCATGGGAAATGATCATGCAGAAGACCGCTACTGCCAGCACCAGCAGGACGTTTACGTAATCACCGATCTCGATATAATGCGCCGGCTGGATCAGCCAGTGGATCGCAAAGAAGCCCCAGCCCGCGGATCCTGCAAGAAACCGGTACTTCCGGCGTCGTCCGGGCAGCGCCGATGCTATGATCAAGAGTAGGAGTGCCGCCCATAGTGCATGTTCAATCATCGTAGTCACCCTCTGCAATTAAATTAGGTGGTGTTATTTGCTATATTAATCTTTCATCCATCAAATAAGGAAATCTGCAATCCGATCCGTGATTATACTTCTGCAGTACATGCAATGCAGTTCGACCCCACCGTCGCGATGTATCGTAAACCGCGGTTTAACCGGTTCATCGGTGTTTGTGATGCAGTTTGGGTTTATACACCGGACCACGCCCTCGATCTCGGATGGAAGAATCACTTTGTACTTTTCTATGACCTTGTAGTCACGTATGATGTTGATAATTGCATCAGGCGAAATTAATGCGATTTCATCAACTTCTCCCGGATTTAATTCGCGATCCTCGATCTTAACGATATCTTTCTTCCGGTCCGAGACGTTCATGACCACGCTCATCACCTCTGTCGATCGGTCGGTGATGCCCAGTATGCGCAGCACATTCAGCGCCTGCCCGGCAGTGATATGATCGATCACCGTGCCGTTTTGGATCCTCCGAACCCGTAGTTCCTGGTTTTCAGGCTGGTTTTCCTGTTTCATCCCATCACCATCGAGAGAATCGCCATGCGCACTGGCACGCCATAGAATGATTGTTTGAAGTATACTGCATGTTTGCTTTTGTCAACCCCGGGATCGATCTCGCCCACTCTTGGGAGCGGGTGCATGATGATTAAATTGTCTTTTGCATCCTTTAATGTCTCTTCTGTTATTTTATAGCTCCCGGCGACTGCCCGGTACTCCCCTGGGTCCGGGAACCGCTCTTTCTGTATCCTTGTGATGTACAACACGTCCACCACGCCGATAACATCATCCATATTTCTGGTTTCCGTGATTCTTGCTCCTTTGTTTGTTAGGTCACGTTTCATTGAATCCGGCATCCGCAATTGATCTGGCGAAACAAGATAGATCTCGGCGTTGTACATGGAAAGCGCATGTGTGAGTGAATAAACGGTTCTGCCATACTTGAGATCCCCGACAATTGCGATCTTCACTTTATGTAGTTTGCTTTCCTTTCGTATTGTGTACAGGTCCAGAAGCGTCTGTGTCGGGTGTTGTCCGGCGCCATCGCCTGCATTTATAACTGGAACTGATGAGAATTCAGACGCCATCCGTGCCGCACCCTCTTTCGGGTGCCTTAGCACGATTGCATCGGCATACCCCTCCATAACTGAGATAGTGTCTGCAAGGTTCTCGCCCTTTGCAACCGCTGACTCTTCAGTCGGACCGAAATCGATGACACCACCTCCAAGCCGTTTCATCGCTACATCGAACGAAAGCCGGGTTCTGGTGCTCGGTTCGCAGAATAGCGTCGCAAGTATTCTGCCAGCCAGGATATCGGACACTCCGCCGTGTGCAATCGGCTCGAGTTGTGCGGCATGGTCTAAAATCCGGTCGATCTCACCGCGCGAAAAACTCTGTATATTAATGATGTGTTGTGTCGGATTCACATTATTCCCGTCCTTCCATCACCTGTATATAGTCATTCCCCTGTATTAAAAAGTAGTGTGCCAGTGGGGTTGTCTCGTCACGTGGTGCCAGCGTGGTTTTGGTGGTGTTGTTGATTCAAGTCTGGCGCTGACCGCTCCTCTGTGTTCCGGATATCTGGAAAACCAGGGTTTCGAGCAAACACCACATAATGTGACCGCCCCGTTCTCAAGAAGGTTTTATATAATATGGGTTCTTACCCCTACCACATGAAACGCGGAGAACTCCGCAATGATTTATGCACGAGAACCTTTTTGACTGATCATGCAGTAGTGACGCCGAAGTATCATGTGGAGATTCCGGTTGGAGGCAATCGCCGCGGCACAAGGATTATCCGTAAGACCTGTGATGTGGATATTGGGGCAGGAGTCGTATGTGTGGAATGATGAACTGCTATGTACAGGCTCCGTACTTATGTCCGGGGTTTAGTGACTTAGTGGGTCGCGGGATTGATAACCGAGGTCGGGTTGGTGGTGTAGTTCAGAGGGTTTAATGGGGTGGGTCAATATCAGAGGATAATGTTAATTAAAGAGATTGGATATATTATATTATCTGGAATGTATGCCTTTGATAAAAAACAGTAGTTGGAAAAAATGAAACAACGAACCTATGTAGATACCTCTGTTATTTGTGGATGTGAGGATGAAGAATTCTCCAGGTGGTCTATTCAATTATTTGAGGAATTTCAACAAGGTTTAAAAATTGCAGTTATATCCAACCTTACGCGACGAGAACTAGAAGGAGCTCCCGAAAGTGTGAAAAAAATATTGTTTTCTCTTTCGGATACTAATATAGAGAATGTTGTTCTCAATGAGACCGCAGAAAGCCTTGCACAGAATTATATCGATGATAAAGTTGTAGGTGCCAGACATATAGCAGATGCTCAACACATAGCACTTGCTTCAGTGGAACGAGTAGATATACTGGTTAGCTGGAATTTCCAACATATTGTGAATATTGATCGCATCCATGCTTTCAATTCAGTCAACTTAAAGTTGGGGTATCCTATGTTAGAGATTAGAAGCCCAAGGGAGGTTATTCATGAAAAAGAAATTTGATGCAGTAGAATTTCAGCGAAAAGTTCGTAAAGAGTTAGGTGAAAAGTATTTATCCAACCGTGAAGCGTTTCTCTATGAACTTGAAGAAAAATATGGCAATTTACAAAGAAAGAAGGTTAGTGCACATATACAATAACATAAGTAAGGCTCTCCGCTGTTTTGTATGGGTATTACAACACAAATAACATCGACTGAAGTAAATTATATGAAGGACGTATCGAGTGCAGAGTGTTTGCCGTTGTCGGAATGTTCAAGATTTCATCAGCAAGACGCATCTTCGATAGGATATTTTAACCCCATCTGCCCATACAAAATAGCGAAGAGCCTTTCAGACACGAAAATCGTTAGACATATCGGTTTGAAAGTGGATAAAAATCCTTACCTTGATCTTGAGTACTTCAAACTGAGGAAACTATAGACAGAAGGCTCTGAAACTAAATGACTGGTATAAGACAAGGTGGGGTAAACTGAAGGGTGGGTTATGCGCATGAATGTTAAAGTCCGGCGACTGGAATGCCACAGAAACAGAAATAAACAGCTGCCCAGGTACAGAAAGGGTTATGAAATGCTTGAGCGGTGTGAGGTGAAAGTCTCACGCACCGTTCTGAGATGCGAAAGGGCGGGTAACCGCCCTCTTCTTAATCTGCGACTCCCAATATGCCATTTGCGGTATCTTGCCGTTTATATGCTTGACATCGCATACTCCTAACTCCGTACGGAGAACAAGGAGAGCACATTGGGTCTCCCGAGAACGCAATCGTCACCGTTTGATACCATGCTGCGGTCTTGGACGCCCGCTCTGACGCACACCACCCTTCGCAAACTTTTCACAAAAGTTTGATCGAAAACTGTGCGCCTTTCTGAGACTTTTTAATTTCTTCCGGATAAGTGGTGGCAAAAAAAGATTAACCGCAGAGGGCGCTGAGGATCGCAGAGGGGTGTTGTTTCTCTCTCCCGTCCCTCTGCGGTTTTCGAATCGTCCCAGAAAATAATAAAAAGTGTCGCCTTTCTGCTACGCCTTTGTGCGAAGGAATCAAAAATCCCCGCCCGAAGGGCAGTTTTTACTCGATTTTTTGTGAAAAAATCGGACCGGAGGTTTAGACTAATGGTGGTGTGAATGCTGCGTTTCCGTCGCACAGACAATGTCGGCTTCCGGAATCATCAGAATTTCGGGGCTTATAACTAACACCATTCGGTTGTGGCATGGTATCCCGTCCCCCGGCATCACACAGCCCGTTACTAGCCTCTGGTGTGGGGTTCGGTTCTGAGGTGGTGGCTAGCCTTTCCTCGGGCTGGATTTTCGCAGAGCTGTGCGAGTATGATTTTATCTCGGCACGCCTGTCTGTGGCTGATAAAGGCTTTTAGCCACCGAGGAACATTGATTACACTGATTTTACCTACAACTCACTTGAACAGATTCATGGAATCTCCTGTAGCCATAGATGGCGTGACAGTCTCCTCCTGCCTAATGTGGTGGGGGTATGATCCGTGATTTCGCAGTCATCGCCTGGATCGTGCGGCTGCGGGTTTTCTGTGATATATTTATATGGGGTTGTGTGAGAAATAGTATCGTGGGATGTGCGGTTGCACACCACTTGGGTTTGGGTGACTGAATGGGGCGTATATCGACCGGGATATCTGAACTGGATACGAAACTGAGCGGAGGCTACCCGGAAGGAAAAGCGATACTGTTGACAGGTACACCCGGTGCCGGAAAGACCATGTTCGGACTGCACTTTGTCCAAAGATCCGTAATCGACGGCAAGAAGTGCATTCATATAGCAGCAGAAGAATCGCCTGAAGATATTCTTACACTGGCTGAGGTTCTTGGACTTGATCTAAGACCGTATCTCGATTCCGGACAGCTTAGAATTGAGCGCGTCTTTGATGCCAGGACGGAAAGTGCAGAGATGTCAGCACAGCTTGGTTTTGGGTTTGAGACAACCGAGATCAACCTGCTTGAGCAGGTGAAACTGGTGCCGGATGATGCTGATGCTGTGGTCATCGATAATGTGGGGGTCTTTGCACTGGATATATGTGCCAAGGAGTTTTGGGACCTACTCGACACGATAAGTCGCCTGCTGGTTATGGACGAGGCTGCCCATAATCTGACCCATGGAATTGCAGAATACTCAGCGTACGGTTCCATTAAACTCATGATGAAAGAGAACCCATATACTGGGGTGCGGGGGCGGTATCTGGATATTCCGAAGATGCGTAGCACCGAACTCTCGCCGGAATTGTCTGTCTTTGATATACCCTCCGAAGGGATCAAGATCCGCAAATCCAAAACGAAGATTGGATATGGGTGCATGATCAGAGGCGCGAAAATGATGGGGGGGTAGATACGTGAAGATTCAGATCAAGCTTGTTATAATCCTGATCGCGTTCACCATGGTCACCGGGACGGTTATATCCCTTGTCAGCCAGACGATCTCACAGGAGATCGCGCAGGAGCAGGTTTGCGATCACCTGGCAACCACTGCGCAATCGAGAGCGAACCATATCGAGACGGTTCTCGCAGGGTACAGGCAGACCGTCGAGATGCTGGCAGCAAAAAACGCGTTCAGCGATGCGGTGGATGAAAGCAAGAACCCGGTCCTGAGGACGAAACAGTCCGACCGGAGGATACGAAACACGATGCTGACTGACGTCAGGATTTCCCACATCAGAATACTGGATAGAAACGGCACAGTGATTGTCTCCAGCCATGACAACGTCGGGCTTGACGCAAAAACTGATGATCTCTTCCTGAACGGACGATCCGGGACATACATCGAGGACGTCCACATTTCCGAATTCACAGGAAATCCTGTTATGACTGTAGCATCACCGATTCTGGTGAACGATAAATTTTCAGGGGTTGCTGTGGTAAATTTTGATGTGAAAACTATCTTTGAGATCACAACAGACAGAACCGGTCTTGGGGATACCGGGGAGATATATCTCGTGAATATGGATGGCTACATGATAACGCCAGCAATGTTTGTGAATGGCACATTACTGAAACAGAGGATTGATGTGGGCTATGTAAGCGCAGATGGGTCTGGCGCGGTTTTGACCCGGAATTATATGGGTGCGGATGTTCTCAGATTTCACACATACATACCTGGGATGGAATGGTATCTTATTGCAGAGATGAGCGAGGAAGAAGCGTTTGCGTCGGTTGCGAGAGTGGGTAATACGATGCTGCTGGTAATCGCTGCTATTCTGTTGATTGGGGTGGTGGCATCGATCTTTGTAGCAGGGACGATATCAAAACCAATTTCAGACCTGCATCGCGGGCTTCGAGAGGTGAGAGGCGGCAACCTCGATTATGAAATCAATATCAAGACCGGTGATGAGATCGAACTCTTTGCAGACGAGTTCAACCTGCTGAGCGCCGAACTGAGAGAGTCCCGTTCAAATTTTGAAGAAAAGGTAGAAGAGAGAACAAAAGAGCTCAGCGAGGCAATTGAGCGGTCCGAGACTGAGATTGTCGAGCGGATGGCGGCGGAGGAGAGTCTCGCGTTGAAGCGAGAGATGGAAGTGGCATACACCGATATTCTGACCGCACTCGGAAAGTCCATAGACCTGAATGTGGTTTTGACAGATGGCTTGAACCTTCTTATGAAATACACGAGTGCGTCCGTGGGCGTAATCTATATGTACGACGCCAAAAACAAGTTGCTTGTACCCGCGGTCACCAGATGCACGGACGATGTGGTTTCGGTGCGGAAGTTCTCGTTGGGCGAAGGCATCCCGGGTCAGACCGCTCTTGAGAAGGAGATGGTTGTGGTGACCGACATTCCGGAAGACACGATCTACGGGCTGGAAGCGGGTTTGTGCGAAGTCACGCCCGAGACAATCGTCAGCACCCCGATGATATTTAATGAGATGCTGCTCGGGGTCATAGTCACAGGTCATGTCGGCGTGGTCACGCCTGATGTGCTCGGATTCATACAACGTGTTGTCTACCAGCTTGCTGTGGCTGTGCACAACGCGCAGTCATACATACGGACACAGGAGATGGCAGCTAAGCTTAAGAACCAGCGTGATAAGCTTGAGATGACATCACATGAGCTTGCTGCAGCCAGCAAGACAAAGTCCGAGTTCCTTGCAAACATGAGCCACGAACTGCGAACCCCGCTAAACGCGATCATCGGTTTTTCAGAGATCCTGCACGATGAGACATTCGGCGCTCTCAATAAGAAGCAGTCGAAATACGCAAAGAACATCCTCACAAGCGGCAAGCACCTACTGCATCTCATCAATAACATACTCGATCTCTCGAAGGTCGAGGCGGGGAAGGTGGAACTGGAGTATGTCAACTTCGATGTTCAGACTGTGCTTGAGGAGGCAAAGACCCTGGTTCTCTCGATTGCCGCAAAGAAAAAGATCAGGATAGCTGTCACGGTCGAACCCGAACTCACCACGATCAATGGGGACGTGAGCAAGTTCAAGCAGATCCTCTACAACCTTATGAGCAACGCAATCAAGTTTACGCCGGATGGCGGGTCGATCACGGTTGACGGGCAGCACAAAGGGGGGATGGCGCAGATTTCGGTAACTGACACCGGAATCGGGATATCACCTGAGGCTGCCAAAAAACTGTTTCAGCCCTTTGTGCAGGCAGACTCGTCCACGTCTCGGAAGTACGGCGGAACGGGCTTAGGTCTCTCTCTTGTCAAGCGGTTTGTGGAGCTGCACGGCGGCAAGATATGGGTTGAGAGTGAGCCTGACAGGGGCAGCACGTTTGCGTTCACGATGCCTGTTTCTGACAAGGCGGAAGCCGAAACGCCTGAGGCATCTGCGGCGTCGGAAACATCGGAAACATCAAAAATGCCAGGGATACCGGAAACACAGGAGATGTCTGATACGCCCCCCGTGTCTGCATCAGGGGGTGCAGTGGCTGCCCAGGAGGTCAGAGGGACTGGAGCGACCGGAGAGGCGGAAGAGCGCGAAGAGCGCGAAGAGACCGCCGGGGTCGAGGAGATCGATATTCCGGAGATAACCGAGCCAGCCGGCGCGAGTGGGGGTGAGCCACTGATACTGGTTGTCGAGGATGATTTGGATGCAAGCGAACTATTGACGATCACACTCACCAACGCCGGATACCGGGTCATACATGCGTACAACGGCAAAGATGCGCTGGCGATTGCGCAGAAGCTTGATCTGGCAGCAATCACGCTGGACATCCTGCTGCCCGGGATGAATGGGTGGAGTGTGCTTAAGTACTTGAAGTATAATCCCGAGACCAGCACGAT
>JAYEGG010000308.1:0-7401 GCA_034658995.1 Methanobacteriota archaeon
AAACCACCCGATCAAGAAGCTGATTTGATCTTTTGGCAAACATCCCCCCACCTGCCGTGGTGGGGGGATCTCTTTTTATTTTTCTTGAAAACCACTGAGAGCGACTCTTCAACGGGCGATTTTTTGGAGTTTAAAAGTTTTGAGTTACAGAAGGGGTGTAACGAATGGCAAAGAAGAAACGATACCGCGGACATTTCTGCAGGGTATGCGGAAACATCCTGCCAAACGAGAAATTCTCTGGCAAAGGACACGCAGCCCACATCTGCAAGAAATGCGCAAAGAAATCAAAGGCGCAACGGTCAGAAGATATCATCATCACTCGCATTTACAGTGTACTGTCATACCCAAACCTCTCGCGAGACAACCGAAAGATGCTGGAGAAATACTCCCGAAGTGGGCGGGAGCGGGTTCGCTCGGAGGCACTGGTTGTGCTTGCTGCTTTTACGAGATATCCCCCACCTGGTGGGAGTGAACACCTGGAAGATGACTCCCCGGACGAAGAAGTAGGCGAGGATGTGTTGGACTGAGTTCATCCCCTATCACGTTATCGATCAGAAACTATTGCGATCGCACCGCCCGGTATCAGCGCCCCCATCGTTTCCATACCCGCCACCCATGAACCACCACGACAGCAAGCACCGCCGTAATGATCCACCACTTCGCAGCACCCAGTTTCTCAGAAAACGGAACCCCCGGCGCAACCACCGCCCCGATCTGCATGGAGTCTGAGATCTTGATCTCGCACTCTTCGTCCTTGAACCGGATCCCGGTGCTCACATCATACACTTTCGGAACAGCGCTCCGATCAGTCCCCACCGCAAACGACGCGGTCACAGACTCGCCCGGTGCGATCGAACCGACGCGCTCCTGATTCCGGGCAGCAGTGAATGGCAGCATGTCGCTTATGCGGGCGATCGCATCTGTCGCCACCACCTCACCGGTGTTCCGGTACGTTATGTTCAGAAATCCAGTTCCCCCAACTAGCAGGGTGGAAGATACGTAAACAACCTTAAAATCCGACTCCTTCTCAACCATAACCGGTATGCTCTGGTTCCATGTCTTTGTCACGTTCCAGTAGTTGATATCCGGATTGTCAGGGGTTCCCTCTACCTGCACGTTATCGACGTGATCGTAACAGACCTCCAGACGTAGCTGGTAGATTCCGGCTGGCGCGTCATCGTCGATGCGGATCGGAAATCGCACGGTTCCTGTTTCGCCAGCTTCAATCGTCTCAATCTCCCGGACCCCATCCGCAACATCGATTGGCGCATCACCCGCGAGAAGAACAGCCCGGGCGCGGTCTGCGGCGGATTTTTCAAGTTCCACCCAAAATTCGGTCATGGCAAGCAACATATCATCATCGTAGTCCGGGTCATCGGGATCAAGGTACTCATCCCCCTCGATTGCAAAGATCGCACCGTAGTTCTGGAGCGTGATCTCAAGCACCGCATCCTCGCCGCGGCGAAACTCATTATCCCCAACGAGAGTCGCAACAAGGAGGGGGTCGCCTGTGACGTCGTAATAGTTTGTGGATCGTGTGTAGCTCTCAGGAATGTACTTGCAGACCGCGGTCGGTGCTGCGAAGGCGAAGAGGAGCACTGCGATGACCAGAGCAGCTGGAATCGTTCCATTCTCGTGGTCTCTTAATATTTTCCGGAACGAGTCTGTAAAACCACCGAGAGCACAGAGAAACACAGAGAAAAAAACAAAAACCCTCTGTGCCCCCCCGTATCTTCTGTGGTTGATCTTCATTGCCATGATCGATGTCTCCGGAAAAGTTCAAAAAGCCCCCCATTTCTATAATGGCCAGTCTGATGTGCAACAACATGCAAGACGCGAAGGCGAAGATTAACAACGCCCTTCGCGTCTCTGCGACTTTGCGACTTTGCGTTGAATTGAAAAACAAAAACGCAGAGACGCAAAGACGCGATGGCGCAAAGAACAAAAGTCATTCTGTCGGCGATTGTGTTGTGCGGGCATCGGTCGCTCTTGCGTCCATGTCCGGATTGACCACTGCAAAAGTCCCTATTTTGCACCGGAACCACCGCTCATGAAATTCCTGATGTAATACCTGACCCCGACTACCAGAAGCGCAAGAAGCAGGATCAACACAACCGGGAGGATGTACGGCTTCATCTTCTCAACCCCTGGTATCACCGGTGCAATCGTGACAACCGCGGTCATAGACTCCGATATCCTCGATTTATCAGTGGAATCCTTAAACCGGATCTCAGTATCAATACCGTAAGGCTTTATTGTTGCGCCAGAATCCGTGTCGAGTACAAACACCGCAGTAGCACTCTCGCCAGGTTCAAGCGTCCCGAGATATGCCTGATCGTCAGTGCTGCTGAACGGATCTGTCACGCTGATCCGTGCCACCGCGTCCACCGCCACCTCCTCGCCAGTGTTCTGATACGTTATGGAAAGCACCCGGTCATCCCCGCCTGCCCGAAGATCAGATGAGACATCTGCGATCCTGAAATCAGCCAGTTTCTTGACCGATAGGTAGAGCATCTGCGTCTGGTTAAGCGTATCATACCAGAAGTTCACATCCGCCCGGTTTTCGCTGACATTACCGCTCACATGCACGTTCTTCTGGTACATGTAACTCGTGGCAAAGATCAGCGGATAGATGCCGGCAGGAGCGTTCTCATCGATCTCGATGTTGAAACTAACCGTCTCGCTTGCGCCATCACTTCCACGGATTGAGCCAACCTGCTGCGGCCCGGACTTGACATTGACCGGAACCCCGTCCGGAGTGACAAGGACTGCTGTTATCCCGATCGCATTCACCTGCTGGAGTTCGTATCCAAGCTCCATCTCTGCAAGATCGATCTCATCGTCGCCGTCAGGCATCCGGTCAGACTCAAATCCAAGAACGACGCCGCGGTTAACGAGATCAATTGCAAGCGTCACATCGTCACCTCGACCAAACTCGTTGTCACCGACGATCGACGCGGTGATGTTCGGCTTGCCGTAGACGTCGTAGAAGTTCTTCGAGAATGTGAAGCCCGGCGAGAGGTCATCTGGCAAACCCGCGGCGGATGTGGGCGTGGCAAGCGTTGTGAGTGCCGTGATTAGTAGCAGTGTGGCGAGCGTTCTCACAATCCTGTTCATGTTTTCTCCCGCAACAACACTTTGAATCCCGCCTGCTCAAAATGCCTATCAGTCGTCAACGCTTC
Source organism: Methanobacteriota archaeon (assembly GCA_034658995.1). GTDB lineage: Archaea > Halobacteriota > Methanosarcinia > Methanosarcinales > Methanogasteraceae > Methanogaster_D. Next base: position 3,183 of record JAYEGG010000308.1, read on the forward strand.
TGTCAAACCATATTCTTGCATGGCGATAAACGAGATACAATCGGTTAACCCCCACTCTTTGTCCACTCGTTCTCTGTAGAGCTGCCACCCCTTTTCATACAACTCCTCAGAAAGAGGGATGATCTCAATGCTCGGGTCTTCTTCCAGCGCTTTTAACAACGTAACCGAAGCACTCCGATAGCGCAGCTTAGCTAGCGCATTACCGATTTCCAGTACTACTGCTCGTGTAGTGACGAGCCGGGTCCCTTCGGCTTCTATCTTCATTGCAAGCATTTCCGCCAATTTGTGATATCGGTCTGTTGTGGCGGAGAGTGCAATGGCGTAGGAAGCATCAAGAAAGATTTCAATCATCAGATCTCTCACTCTTCGGTTCGTAAAGGTAATCTTCAAGATTGGTTGACCAATCGGATGGACCTTCCAGCTTAAGTGAGCGAGCAGTCTGCAAAAAAGAGCCGGTCTTCGCTTTAGCGGGTTTGAGTATCTCGATTGTTATGCGCATATAAGTGCCCGGCTCCAGATCTACCGGCTCTTCCGGACATAACACCATACCATCGAAGGTTGCGTGTATCGTCTTTAGCATTCTTATCATCTCCGCAATTTGGTTATGCTTAATCAATCGTCTGCAATTCTAATCTGCATGGTGATCTATTATTGTTGCTGGCGACCACCGCATTATTTCTGTTCATAGTTCAGCCTCCTATATAGCCCCCACCTTCTGCACACCCTGTGTCACTACTCCTCTCCGCGCCCGCCTCTTCTCCCGCCACCCGTCCAGCCACACCACAAGCACCGGAAACACAAAAAAAGTCGCCAGGAGCGCAAGCAAGACATCGATCACGGTCACGATCCCGAAGTTGCGGTTCATCGAGAACGGCGATGCGATCAGTGCAGAGAACCCTGCGAGCGTCGTGAATCCTGATGCTGTTATCGCAACCCCGATCTTTGATGTGGCTACTCTGATGGCGTCGATCGGTATAAGACCGTTCTCTCGCTCCTCAAAGTATCGCTCCATCATCATGACTGCGTACTCTGAGCCGACACCAAGGATCAGTGCTCCGAGCGTTGCGGTCATCGGCGTGTAGTCCATGCCAAGCAGGTACATGATGCCTCCTGACCAGCCGATCACAAGGGTCATGGTGAGAACGGGTATTGCTGCCTTTAACCAGTCCCGGTAGAGCAGGAAAAGCCCGCCAAGGATCAGGATGAGCCCTGTGAACGTCATAGCGATCCTGCCGCTTGTGAGCGCACCGATCACCGTTGTCATCGCAACCGAGTTTCCGGTGATCGTGACAGTGACGCCCGGTGGCGGCTGCATCCACAGGAGGTCGTCCTCCACAAGCCTGATCAACCGATCGATCCTGGGAAGCCCGAGACCGGACACCGCATCCCCGATGTCCAGGTTGAGAAGTGCGGTTGTGCGCCCATATATGTGGCGATCTTTCGTTGTATCTGGCATCGCTTCAAGGATTGCATCCATCTGCGCGTGATCTTCCGGTAGATCCCCATGATTCGTGATTCTTATCTGGTTTGCGATGCTCTCCGCACCAAAGATGTATGGGTGCGACTCAACCTCGTGTGCTGCGAAGCGGTCAATCCATACGATCACGGCAGGGTCGGTCACGTCATCTGCTTTGACGATCAGGTTCAGCTGGTCGGTTCCGCCAAGAACCTCGACCATGTGATTCATATCAATGAGTGCGGGCATGTCAGAGGGCATGAATGTCTTAACATCGGTCTCGATTCCGACCATTGTGTCAGCATATAATCCCGCACCGCAGAGCAATCCCGCGACACCGAGCACGAGCAGCGGGTTTCTGGCTGATAGGACCGCAATACTTCCAAACAACCGCTCTGCCAGGGTTTCCGCGCTCCCGGTCCCCCGATCAGTCCGCCGATTCTCCGGTTTCCATCCGCTGTCCCCACGGTCTCCATTGCCCCCATTGCCCCCATTGTCTCTATTATCGCCGTTGCTCCCACCGTGCACCTGCACACTTTTTCTTTTATGGAGCGCGTAGATCACAGCGATCCCGATAAACAGTGCAGAAAAAAAGCAACACGCGATCCCGACCAGACATAATAGCCCAAAATCCCGGATCATCGGCACGCTTGAGGTAAATAGGCTCACAAATCCAAGTCCTGTGATGATCACAGCGATCACGACCGCCGGTGCAGTGTGGCGCACGGTCTCTCTGACTGCTCTCTTCGCATCATCGCTTTTTGCGAACTCCTCTTCGATCCTGTTGTGAAACTGGATGGCATAGTCTATTCCAAGCCCGATTAAGATCGGGAAAGCCGACATCGAGACCATTGAGAGCGGTATTCCAAGAATGCCCATCGCACCAAACGTCCAGATGATCCCTATAAGAACCACCGGCAGCGGGAGCAGTTGCCACCTTGCGTGCCTGAACGCTATGAAGAGCACAACCACCATCAGAAGCGACGAGATCATGAGAAGCGGTCCCATGCTCGCGTTCATCTCGTGCTGCATCGCATTCATGAAAACCGGGTCGCCGGTGATTAGCACGTTGTATCCCGCAGGAAATTCTGCCCACTGCACCATATCCTCCACAACCGCAAGCACATCCATCTTCTCAGGATCAGTCACGCGTGCGGGCATGATCACGTAGATTGCGGCATGTCGTGAATCAGGCAACACAGTCCTGCGCACCTCTTCCGGGAGCGTCTTGATCAGGCGTCTGATCGCATCCTGATTATCCGGGATCCGGCTGCGCCCTGACATCCTGAGATTTGCGTCCTGCACCATCTCCGTGATGCTTGTGACCTGTTTGACATTCTCCGTACCTGAAACACCGGTCACCATCCTCTCGATTGCGCGCATGACCTCAGGTGTCGTCACGTCTCCGCTCTCAACCATCACAACAATTGCTTCCGTCCCGAAGTACTGGCGATACAGCAGGTCAAAGTCCTGGTAGAGCCGGGACTCCTTTGAAACGAACGTTTCAGTGCCTGACGCCATCTCGATCTGCTGCGCACCTGAAAAAGAGATGAGAATAAGAATAGCCACAACTGCGAGTATCAGACCTGGGTTATTCTCGATTGCAACACCGAGTTTCTCAAAAATGTCCTTGATCGCGATGTGAGCCGCCCCCTATGTTCCCTTCATATTGCCGCCGATGCATCCCACTCAGTCTCAACGAAGTGTCTGAATATTGATGCGGCCCCAACCCCCTCCGTATAGATTGCCATGAGATCATACATGCCGGTATCCGCGTTTTCGCTCATGACCGCAATCAATACATCCTTAGCGTCAACGATCAGTATTCCGCCGCCTGCCGTTGATTTATCTGCTGGAAATGCTCTTATGATCGCTCCCGGGGTATCCTTTGCAATATCGTAAAGTCCTTCGCCCCGCAAGCCAGTCACCCTTACGGTAACCCCCTGTTCAATTTTATCGGATAGTACATCTTTTATTTTCTTGAAAATCGGGTATGTCTTTGCAATTTCGTGAAACGAGGGATAAGACGCCGCGAAGATAATATCGTTCTGTGCGCTCATGACCATCTCGATAATTTTGTCGCTTACGTTTTTTATCCCGCTTATTGTCCATATCGCCTCTTCTCGCACCCCTGTCTTCTGTGTTTGATATATTTCTTCAAGTGCGGCAAGTGCGTTTTCGCTTTCAGATATATAATTATCTTTCAGTTTTCCAAGGGCAATCTCCGGGGGAACCGCCCGGTACCTCATCGGTTTGGAGGACTGGACCTCAACGACCCCCCACTCTTCAAGCCTATTTAGCGCACCGTATACAGCAGAACGCGGAATCCCTGAGACCAGGTGGATGTCTGTTGCTGTTCCGCTTCTGATCTTCACAAGTGCGGTGTACACCTTTGCCTCATACTCGGTGAGCCCGAGATCACGCAGGGATTCGACAGCGGTCTTCATGATGCCTTATCTGCTGCATTGCTTTAAATATGTTTTGATTTGATTAACTTAGATGTTGTTTTCATAATACTAACAGAAGTAGTATAAGCCAACTCAAGAACCCCCCATCCCACCTCACCGGTTACCAGTTAAACGATCAGTTCATACGGTATGTTTGTGTTCTGGTTTGCGATCGATCCAAGCGTCGCCTCGAGGCAGCCCGCTTCGTTTAGGACCGGGGCTATGACTGAGATCGCAGGTTCCATGATTAGATTCTTGGTGCCAGATACACTTTAAACGTTGAGATGGTGGTGCTACATCTGCCCGTGCCTGAGAA
>JAYEGG010000308.1:7501-9781 GCA_034658995.1 Methanobacteriota archaeon
TCGAGGCAGCCCGCTTCGTTTAGGACCGGGGCTATGACTGAGATCGCAGGTTCCATGATTAGATTCTTGGTGCCAGATACACTTTAAACGTTGAGATGGTGGTGCTACATCTGCCCGTGCCTGAGAATCGAGAATAAAAGCCAGAAACCCATCGCCCCGGCACCGATAAAACCGATGATGCCGATTACCGGGATGTCGTGCCATAATGGCGGGATTCCTGCGAGCACGATCAACCCGGAGCCCATGACAAGCGATGCCAGAACGATAGCGAAACTGATGCGATTGCTGACCTGATCAAGAGTCTTCTGTATCGGCTCAAGTCCCTGGTGCTCAAACTTGATCGTGGTCCCCCCACTCTTTGCCTGCTTCAGGATGTCGCGGAACGCCCCTGGAATCTCTTTTAAGAGGTGGATGATCTCAGCACCTGAGTTTAACATATCAGCTGCCACGCGTTTTGGATGCATCCGCTCCATCCGGATGCGTTTGATGAACGGGGTTGCTGAACTCATAAAGTCAAAATCAGGGTCAAGCACCGTTCCAAGTCCCTCCACCGTTGTGATCGCCTTAATCATCATGAAGAGGTTTGGCGGAATCTGCAAACGGTGATGCGAGACAAGATCCATAAACTGACGCAAGAGCTGCCCTGCATTGATCTCTTTTAATGGTTTTCCAATGTACCGCATCGTCAGGTCAGAAACATCCAGTTCCATCTTTCGGCGATCTACCGGCACATCCTGCGTGGTAAGCCGCAGCAGCGCATCGGTCGCTTTCACATCGTTCTGGCGCACAACTGCAACAACGAGATCCACGATCTTGTCTCTGGTCCGCCGGTCGATGCGCCCCATCATCCCGAAATCCAGATAGCAGATCACGTTATCAGGTAGTATCACGATATTTCCAGGGTGTGGATCGGCGTGGAAGAAGCCATGCACAAGGATCTGCTCGAAGATCAGGTCTGCGCCGCGTGCTGCGATCACACCCCTGTCAAGACCCTCCGCTTCCAGCCGATCGATGTCAGATGTCTTGACACCGTCGATGTACTCCATCGTGAGAACACGCGCTGTTGTCGCGTCAGAGAAGACTTTTGGCACGTAAACCGTCGAATCATCCGGAAACTGTCTTGAAAATCGCTCGATATAGAACGCCTCGTTGTTATAATCGATCTCCTTCTTAATAGTGTCTGCAAATTCCGTAACAATCCTCGTGGGGTTATATATCTGACAGGCATCCACATTCTGCTCCAGAAGCGTTGCCAGATGAAACATGATCTCCAGATCAACTTCGATCGTCTTTTTGATGTCAGGACGCTGCACCTTGACAGCCACATCCTCTCCAGTTGCGAGTGTGGCGCGATGCACCTGTCCGATAGACGCTGCTGCAACCGGAGTCTCGTCAAAGTCCTGGAATATCGTGTCCATCGTGGCACTTAGTTCGGATTCGATCGTCACCTTAGCATCCTCAAATGGAAACGGTGGCACATTATCCTGGAGTTTCTCCAACTGGGTGATAAACTCCACCGGGATCAGGTCAGGGCGCGTGGATAGGATCTGCCCCATCTTGATGAATGTGGGACCAAGTTCTTCCATTGCCAGTCTCACCCGCTCTGGCAGTGTTAACTCCCCGATTCGCGCTTGCGCTCTCATGATCTTTTTCGGGAGTGCGATATCAACATAACGCCCTATATGCAGGGCATCTATCATGTCACCAAAGCCATATTTGAACAGAACAGAAAGAATCTGGCGGTAACGCTCGATATGGCGGTATGTGCGTGAGATAACTCCAATTTTCTGTATGGGCATGATCTTCCCCCATGTATTCGTTGGGCTGCCCCTGTTTTAAAACTTTTCCAGTCCAGGTTCCAAAAGATATAAGGTAGATAACTGTCCTGTGCATAGAGGAGGCTTATCATGATAGAATCACTCAGAAAACTGGGGCTTCTTGGAATCGGTGCGGTAGCAATCACCGAAGAGAAGGTCAGAGAGGTCGTAAACGAACTCGTCGAAAAAGGAGAGGTGAGCACAGAGGAAGGAAAAACCCTCGTCCACGAGCTCCTTGCCGAGAAGAAGAAGCAGGTGCAGGAACTCGATGAAAAGATCTCGATGGATGTGAAGAACGCCATCGGTAAATCAAAGATCGCATCGAAGGACGATGTTTCTCGTCTGGAAGATAAGATCACAGAACTTGAAGCGACCATCCAAAAACTGGTTGAAAAATAAGGCTCTTTGATAATTCGCGAGTGCAAACATCTCGTGATAAATTGTGTCTGTGATGTATTGGAGG
>JAYEGG010000309.1:0-2224 GCA_034658995.1 Methanobacteriota archaeon
TCTTAAATTATCTGATAAGAAGTATAAAGCAGAGCCGTTAAAGCGAGTCTACATTCCGAAGCCTGGAACGACTAAGAAGCGACCTTTGAGTATCCCAACCATGCATGATAGGGCGATGCAAGCGCTGCACGCCCTTGCTTTGCAACCGATTGCAGAAACAACAGCTGACCCACGTTCGTTTGGCTTCAGATTGCATAGAAGTACGCAGGATGCGCGTCAATATGGATTCTGTTGCCTTGGTGGAAAACACTCTGCAAAATGGGTTTTGGAAGGCGATATCAAGGGATGCTTCGATAATATCAACCATGACTGGCTTCTGGACAACATTCCGATGGATAAATCGATTCTAAAGCAATTTCTTAAGGCGGGATTTGTGTATAATCGACATCTAAATCCCACCACAGCAGGAACAACTCAGGGAGGAATCATCTCCCCGATACTGGCAAATATGACACTGGACGGTATGGAAAAAGCCATCTCATCTGTGTACCATGTCGGTAAGAATGGGAAAATTGATAAGAGTCGATACAATCCCGACAAGGTGAATTTTGTTAGATATGCGGACGATTTTATCGTTACCGCAAACTCAGAAGAGATTGCTATGGAACTTGCGGAGTTGATCAAAGAATTCCTGGTGGAGTGCGGTCTGGAATTGTCAGAGGAAAAGACTCATATCACTCATATCACTGACATTCCGCAGGTCGCCACCAATTTTCCACAATTTCCTGGTTCTGATGGATTCTGTGGTCACTGACGATAGCCTCACATCGATTATATGCATCCCCCCAGTCTGCTCCCCATGCCTCCCTGACCCGACATCGAGATTATACCTCGCATCCGGCAGCCCGAGCTGCTCGAAGAATACCCGATCCATGTGGTGCGAGTAATGCTGCCCGGTATGAATCACAAAATAGTCAGCGCCCTGACTCTCGCACGCCCGCACCACAGGCGACATCTTGATGATCTCAGGGCGTGTGCCGAGAATGATGCAGGTCTTCCCCGTCATCGACTTTCCGCCATACTCATTCTTTGCACCCATTTTTTACCTTCTACCTACTTGCGTCCAACATTCACCTGAATATCGCTTCGACATCTTTTATCCTCGTATTATCTTTCTTCTCAATCTCTGTTATAATATTCCGGACTTCATCTTTCGATTGCAGACCTGATTCCCATAATGACCTGAGTATGGAATGTAGCCATATCGTCTCAACACCATCCTCCTCAGCAAATTTCAACGCAGCACCATCTATTGAAGAGAATACATACCCCCTGTGCTTGCAAATGCTTATTGCCTCCAATTCTCCCTTTCCCAATCTCCTCTTTTCTATTAGCAATCTTTGATATTCCTCATTTTCTTCTTTCGATGGGTACAACACCTCAAAATATCTGAATATATCCAGTGGAAACGTATATCCATAGTCCAGTGAAGTTACTAACTCCTCATAGATCTCAGGCGTTATTACAATACGATGCTTTGAGAATAACCTCTTTAACAGCTCCAACCGCTTTATCTTTGCGAACACACTTGCCACATCGGTGTCCGGAATGATTACCTTATCCAATGATCAACTCAACTCCCTCCCTGATCTTATCCTCTGAAGGTGCTTTAACAATTATTTTTATCTCTCTCTGCTCTAAAACATTTTTAAACCCCTCTATGGACATGCCAGCAATTTCGGCTGCCCTGCTCAATGATATTCTCCCTTCCCGGTATAATTCTATTGCCATCTCTGTTTTTAGTGCCGGTCGCACCTCCAACATCGTCCTGAACGCATCGTCAAACAATTTGTCCCTATTTTCATAATATCCTGCACGCACAAGGCTATTTATACCTTCTTTCACTACGTCTATATCCATCAACATATCACCTCTTTTATAATTCTTTTAACCCATATTCCTGACTACATCTTTCGGAGATTTGAAACCATATCGTTTATTAATCGAATCTTCTCATCTATTAATATTTCCATAATCTCCTCTCCAGCCTCCCCATCCCAAAACAGGTCCCTCCAGTTACTCTTGCTGTTAAGCATTATCCTCGTCCCTTCAAATATCCTCTCTGGCTCTGAGACTTTTTAATTTCTTCCGGATAAGTGGATCATGGCAAAAAAGATTAACCGCCGATTAAGAAGGGGGCGGTTACCCGCCCCTCCTCATCTCAGAACGGTACAAGAAAGTTTCCCTTCATACACGCTTGCGCATCTCATAACCCTTTAAGTAT
>JAYEGG010000310.1:0-9754 GCA_034658995.1 Methanobacteriota archaeon
AATCGGCATCATCCCCGAATTGCGGTCAGCACAGCGTCTGGGTCGAGTGCGTACTGTTGAACGAGCTGGGATATCTCCTTGTAGTTGTTAATATTTCTTTCAGCCATATACTCAAGGATCTCTTTGCGCTCAGATAGGGCGTCTGTCAGTTGGTTCTTTGTCCAGCCGCGCTCCTCTATGATCTGGTCCAGCACGTACGAGTTGCCTGAGTACTCGAATGTGTCGTTCGCAGGGTTCCATGTGTATAGGTCATTGATCCTTACGCCGCCTGTTCTCTGGTCGAGTCCTGTGATCTCAAGAAGCGTTTTTGTCCTTCTGACGCGCTCGCTTCCGATGTAGGTCTGCATCTGGATGCACACGATGTTTAGCGCTTGAAGCATGGCGTGCGGCACGTTGATTGGCTCGCCTTGCAGCCGGTTTAAGAGGGTCTCGATGTCTGAGGCGTGCATCGTTGAGTAGGTGGTGTGTCCTGTGGACATTGCCTGGAAGAGGGTGAGTGCTTCTGCGCCGCGCACCTCGCCTACAAGGATGTATTCTGGGCGCTGCCTGAGTGCGGCTTTGAGTAGTTCGAACATGCTGATCTCGCCCACGCCCTCGTGGGCGATGATCGCTTCCCTTGTGACGCCTGCGATCCAGTTTTCGTGGTGCAGGGTCAGTTCTCTTGTGTCCTCGATTGAGACGACCTTTGCTATTGGCGGTATGAACATGGAGACTGCGTTTAATGCGGAGGTCTTTCCGGATGCTGTGCCGCCTGCAAGGACCATGCTCTTGTTGTTCTCGATTGCGAGCCACAGATAGGCGAGCATTTCGCTTGAACACGTCTTGAAGTTGAGCATGTCGATAGGGGTGAACGGGTCTTCCTTGAACCTTCGAATCGTGAATGAGCTGCCTCTGGTGGTCACTTCCTTGCCAAGCGTTGCCTGGAGCCGTGATCCGTCCGGAAGCGTTGCGTTGACCATTGGGCTGCCTATCGAGATGTGTTTGCTGCCCCGCTGCGCGAGCTGGATCACGAACGAGTTCAGGTATTCTTCGCCGAACGTCACGTTTGTCTCGATGTTTTTATGCACATTATGATATATGAATACAGGGACACCAATGCCGTCACAGGATATATCCTCAATATGCGAATCCTTAAGCATCGTATCCAGCTTTCCATAACCGATATAATTCCGTTCAAGAAAATGCATGATCTTGTGTACGGAACGCTGGTTTAGGTCTATCGAGTAATAGCCAAGCAGTTCCAGCGCTTTTCTTCGCAAAACGCGGCTTTTGACAGCATCGCCATTGGGGTGCTCGCCATTCTGACCATTGCCCGGCTCCTGCTTTTCGAACTGTTCAGCGCCACCCCCGTCAATCTCGGCGGTGCCATTGCCATCGCCAATGCCCTTACTACCGCCATCACTGTCGCCACTACCACCACCATAACTGCCATCAACAGCACTATCACTGGCACTATCACTACCACCACTGTCGCCATTGCCCACATTAGTAGCCGGTTCGCCGAACTCTTCAGCAACCTGCCCTCCGGCGTTATGATCCCCCAGATCGATGTCGTCGAGCGTCAGCACGTCAGAAAGATCCTCGTACAACCGCCCGAGCAACCGCATCTCAAATGGTGTCAGTGTGGGTTCAAGCACATAATACACCGGAACCTTCTTCGCGGTATCGTAGAGAACCTGCACAAGCTCGCAAGGCTCATCCACCCAGTACCGGTCAACCTCGGTATATCCGTCAGGGATCCTGTCATCGACAAGGTCTCCATGTATCTCCCGATCGTAAGCTTCGAGATCATACGCAACCTCCTTTGTGTTGATGATCTCTCTTATCTGCCCCATGAGTTCACTACTTCCCATAATCGATAAATGCACGGTATATGTAAAAAGCTTTTTGTATGTTACAGACTGACTAATATCTGGGAGCGAATCTGTACATGGGGACGATGGATAATATACTGCCCGGCACAATGCCAACCGGGATCATCTCGCTGGACTCTGTACTGAAAGGTGGTTTTCCGGCAGGGTCGTTTGTTTTGCTGCTCGGTGAGATCGGCTCCGGGAACAGTGACTTCGCATACACATCGGTATTATCACTGCTGGAAATACAGCAAAACGGATACCCCATGGGTTCTTTTGGAAACACTGTACTTCCGGATAAGATATGTTACATATCACTCACGAGAAACTGGGAAGATGTACATGACGAGATATCACGGTGCTTCCCGGAGGATTTGTATGCAATATCTGATAGGATAGAATTCAAAGACTTTTCAGATGAATATTTTGGTAGATCATCGATACCAACCGAGTGGATAAACAAATCCGCAGTATCTTTCAATTCTTTAAAGGAGATGAAATATGAAAAAGATTTGATTCACGATATGGTGGTATACCTGGATGAGAACGCCCCCAACAGCGCGATTGTCATCGATTCAATAACCGCGCTCGCTGAGTACTGCGCAAGCCCGAATAATTCCGCGGAGTGGTCTGACGTGATATCTTTCTTCCGCGGTCTCCAGAGAGTATCAAAGAAATGGAACGGGATGGTGTACGCGCTGCTCACAACAAATATCGTTGATGCGCATAAGCAGGAGCAGATCGCGGACTGTGCCGACGGAGTCCTCATATTTGAATGGGATGACTTCGGCGCAGCCAAACGACAGCGAGTGATGCACGTCAAGAAATTCAGGGGGCTTCTGCCACAACTTGAGATGGCGAATCTTGTGAAATTCGAGACATCGGTCACAACAGACTACGGTTTTGCAATATCAAAGGTCAAACAGGTTGGATGGCACGGATGATAGATAATGGATAGATAATTGATTGATTTATAATGGAGAAGAATGGAGCGGATCAAAACCGGTGTGCAGGGGCTGGACGAGAAAATGCAGGGAGGAATTCCGAAGAACAGCACCATAGCAGTCATAGGAACATTCGGAACCGGAAAGTCCACACTTGGGATGCAATTTCTCTATGAAGGGCTGAAAAATGGGGAAAATAGCATATTCATCAGCCTTGACGATGACGAAGAGAACCTGATTGCTACTGCTGAAGAATTCGGATGGGGTTTTAAGAAATATGTCGATGAGGACAAGTTATTGCTGATGAAATTAAGCGCACTCGACATCAAGACATCACTTCTCAGGATACGAAGCGAACTTCCGCGGCTCTTTAAGTCATTCGGTACAAAAAGATGTGTGTTTGACTCAATAACGCTCTTTGAGATGCTGTTTGAGAACGAAAACGAACGAAGACTGATCGTACACGACCTTACCCGGATCATAAAAGCAAGCGGAGCAACATCCATAATCACATCGGAAACCGACAAATCAAACCCACATGCATCACGATTCGGGATGATCGAATACGTAACAGACGGCGTCTTGTTTCTGAATTACCACCGACATGCAAGTGAAATAACTGTTAGATTATCCATCGAGATTACAAAGCTGCGGAGAACAAACCACTCAAGAGACATCATGACCTATGACATAAGCAAACATGGACTGGAGGTTATCTCGTGAGCCGCGAGTGGACCTGCAGGATGTTCTCTGACGACAACGCAATCTCAACCGTCGTGAGCTTCATACTGATCCTCGGACTGCTCATAACGGTCATCGCGTTTGTCAAGGTGCAGTATGTCCCGCAATGGACAGAGGATGTCGAGGCACGACATGCACGCGATGTCTTCGTTGATTTCTCGGCAATCCCGGGCAACATCGATGACCTCGTGCTCGCCAACGGCAGCACAACCGTGAGCCAGAACCGGATCAAACTTGGCAGCAGCGGAACCCCGATCGTGGCTCCGGGGATGTCTTATGGCACGCTTGGTGTTGTGCCAGGCGCGGGTGGCGGGAGCTTTAAGGTGGATACGCATGTCTGGAATGTGAATATCAGCAGTAATGTCACAGCCGGCAATCTCACAGAAGGGTGTGTGAACATCACCAATGTGTCCGGTGTGTCGGCGTTTTATATTCATATCGATGAGATTGAATATAATATCGGGTCGCCAGGATATGTTTTCGTCGATTTCACAAATCAGAGCGGAGGAATGCAGAGTAGAGGGGTGGCAATCGAGACTACAAATAATACAGGCCTCAAGATATCGGTCGGGAATTGTTATGGTAATAAAGTAATAGAGGACTTTCCCATAAACGTGGACAATTTAGTGCTCAAAGATTACACAATAGATCTCCTGAACCCATGTTATGGATTTGACATGGTTCTGGATGAAGCAAAGGTTTTAGCTGATGCGGACGCCCTGTACTTCAACCTCACGGTAACGAACAGCACATCGCTGAATGGCAGTCATATAAAGTATCATATAGATTATAATGAATATAACCGGACTCTGGTGCATTACACAAAGACCAGTAACGGCACCATGATGTACGAATCAAGGAACCGTCACTTCGTCAACCAGAAGTTCATCTACCAGAATGGGGCAGTATTCCTCTGCCAGATGTCGGACGTGACTATGCGCACTGCACCCGGAGTTTCAATCGGAGACTGCCGAAACTACACTCGCATGCTGATGCCGATGATATCTGTTGGTACCGGTAGTTACCGGATACCGATGATCTCCGGAAGCGGGGTTGAGGAACTGCAGATAGAACTTAAGCATGCAGACCGAATCGCATTTTCAGATGGCAACAATACGGATAAAGTATCCATCACAATCACGCCGCCGGAGGGTGACGCGGAATTCCGCAATAATTATCTACAGGAATGGGCAGATTATTTCAGTGCAACAGTGAATGGGACCGGGGTTAAGGCGAGTTCGACAAATACAACCAACTGGACTAACCTCATCATATCACTCACCGGAAACATTCACCTGGATATCAGGGACATAGATGTCGAAGGGAGAATTGCCAGCATCTCGTCACAGGAGTAAGGGTACAATATGGGGGATCAGTCAAGAGAACACATGACCCGCGAGGCACGCGAACACGGAGCCGTGACCACGGGATTTTCGGACAACAGCGCGGTTTCAACCGTAGTCGGCGCCATCCTGATCCTCGGACTGCTCGTAACAGTCACCGCATTCGTTGGCGTATACTACGTCCCACCATGGGTCGAGGACGATGAGGCACGACATGCACAGGATGTTTTTGTGGATTTCTCATCGATTCCCGGTCACATCGACGAGCTTGTGCTTGCGAACAACACCGACGCCGTGAGCAAACAACGAATCAAACTCGGCGGCGGTGACATCCCGATCGCAGCCCTGGGGAAGTCGTGGGGCTCGCTTGGCGTAGTGCCGCATGAAGGGAACTTCACAGTTAAGGCGAATGTCTGGGCGGAGAATATTACGTATGATGAAAACAATAGTCGCGCAGATGCGGGAGGGAATATCACCAAAGTACATGAGATATATTTGTTTCAGATTTATATTCCGCCGAAGCCATTTGGATACATCTATATCAATTTGACAAACTCAAGCGGACGGGTAGTGATAGATGTACATGCCGACTATATCATATCTACGTGGGATGGTGATGGCAATAAAATAATTGATGAAATGCTTATAACTACTGAGCGCTCGAAAGCTACACTTATAAATCTTCTGTCACCCTGTTATGGGTTTAGCAAGGTTTTGGACGATGCTGACACTCCGTACAATATCACGATAACGACTACACTTACCAGAGGGTTAAATATTAGTTACGGTACAAAATATTCCGAGTATATTAAAGTGCCCCACACAAAGACCAGCAACGGCACCCTGATATACAAATCAATGAACCGCCGCTTCCTCGATCAGAAGTTCATCTACCAAAACGGCGCAGTCTTCCTCTGCCAGCCACCAAACGTGACTATGCGCATCGCACCCGACATCACGATCGAGAATGCGACGAATGGAATTGCCCGCATATTGATACCAATGGTCACTGTGGGCACAGGCGTAAACAGAACGCCTGTTATCAGCGGGAGCGGAACTGAGGAGCTGCAGATGAGACTTGATCATACAGACCGAATCACATTCGCAGACGGCAACAACACAGAGAACGTAAGCATCATAATCGAGCCGCCAGAGGGAAGCCGGGAGTTCCGCAAGAATTACCTGCAGGAATGGGCTGATTATTTCGAGGCACTTGTGAAGGGGCCACCGATTGTGGCAAAACATGACTGGTCATCCGATGGTAATTATACCAACGTCAATATAACACTAAGCGGAAAGATCCACCTGGAGTTAAAGGACATAGAGATCGAGGGAAAAATCGCTACCGTCACCTGACGGGAGTATGGGAAAAAGCGTGGACAAACATCCAACAGACCAACTGCCTGCAAGAAGCAGGGACATGAGCCAGAGACGGAGACATGACAAGCGCGGTTCTGGTGGGATGCCCCATGACATCTGTGCAATCTCAACCGTTATCGCAGCCATGCTGATCTTCGGACTGCTCATAACCGTCGCCGCGGTCGTAAATGTGCACTATATCCCATCATGGGTAAAAGACGACGAAGCAAAACATGTGCGCAGCGTATTCACCGACTTCTCAAAAATCCCTGGCTCAATCAACGGACTTGCGCTCGCCAACGAGACCGACACCATGAGCAAACAGAGAATCAAGCTTGGCGGCGGCAATATCCCAATCCTATCGCCGGGCAAGTCGTGGGGCTCGCTCGGCGTAGTGCCACAGGAAGCGAACTTCACTGTGAAGGCGGACGCATGGATGGTGAACATCACGGGGAATATCGCAAACGGCACTCTCATGATGAGGGAATATGTGAACATAACCAATATATCTGACATATCTTCGTTTTATATTAATATCCCTACTAAATCGGGCACGTTCATGGGAAACGGTGAACTTGTTATCAAGTTCACAAACCAGAGCGGTAGGGTGGAGATCCGGTCGGGGAAGGACAAAGGCAATCATTGTTACCTCCAAATATCCACATGGGGCATGGATGGCAATAAAATAGTCGATGGGATGCATATAAGTAAGGACGCTTATCCAGGTCCTCACGGTCCGGACTATCATAGAATTGATCTTTTGAACCCATGTTATGGGTTCAGCGAGGTTCTACGCGATGCAGACACTCCTTACAACCTCACGGTGCTGGCAAATCATCCAGGGGGACCTCCTAATGGAAAGCCGGTTGTTAACTATAATATAACATATGACAAATACAACAGATCCCTTGTGCATTACTCAGCAACCAGCAACGGCACCCTGATATATGAATCGATGAACCGCTACTTCCTCAACCAGAAATTCATCTACCAGAACGGCGCAGTATTCCTCTGCCAGCCACCAAGCGCGAGCATGAGGACCCTACCCACAATCACAATTGCGAATACGACGAATGAATCTGCCAGCATAACGATACCGATGATCACTGTTGGCATAGGCATAAACAGAACGCCTATTATCAGCGGAAGCGGGGTTGAGGAACTGCAGATGAGACTTGATTATGCAGACCGGATCACATTCGCAGACGGCAACAACACCGATAACGTGAGCATCATAATCGAGCCGCCGGAGGGGAGCCGGGAATTCCGCAAGAATTACCTGCAGGAATGGGCTGATTATTTCAATACACTCGTGAAGGATGCACTCGTGGAGGGGACATTGACTGGGGCAAAACATGACTGGTCATCTGATGATAATTATACCAACGTCAACGTAACACTCAGCGGAAAGATCCACCTGGAGTTAAAGGACATAGAGATCGAGGGGAAAATCGCTACCGTCACCTGACGTGAGTATGGGAAAAAGCGTGAACAAACATCCAACAGACCAACTGCCTGCAAGGAGCAGGAACATGAGCCAGAGACGGAGATATGACAAGCGCTGTTCTGGTGGGATGCTCCATGACCGCTGTGCAATCTCAACCGTTATCGCAGCCATGCTGATCTTCGGACTGCTCATAACCGTCGCCGCGGTCGTAAATGTGCACTATATCCCATCATGGGTAAAAGATGGCGAAGCAAAACATGTGCGCAGCGTATTCACCGATTTCTCAAAAATCCCTGGCTCGATCAACGGACTTGCGCTCGCCAACGAGACCGACATCATGAGCAAACAGAGAATCAAGCTTGGCGGCGGCAATATCCCGATCCTATCGCCGGGCAAGTCGTGGGGCTCGCTTGGCGTGGTGCCACGGGAAGGAAACTTCACAGTGAAGGCAAGTGTCCGGATGGTGAACATCACGAAAAATTTTACAGGCAACAATCTCACCGATGCTGGTGTGGACATCATGAATGTGTCTGGCGTATCACGCTTCGATATCTATGTTCAGAAAATGACCGACAATAGCTGGATATACATCAATTTGACAAACCAGGGGAACCGAAGTGGGAGTGCGTGGATCAACAATAATACTACCAACGAACTGACACTGACCATCCGGAATGATCTGGACAATAAAATAATCGATGGAACGAGACTAAACAGGGACATTGACTGGGATTCATATCCTGCTGGCTCCCTTGGGTATAAAATAGCTCTCTTGAATCCGTGTTATGGATTTAGCAAGGTACTATGCGATGCGGACATCCCATACAACCTCACGATAACGAATAGTACTGGTGTTAAAGGCATGTATGATATAGGGTATAATAATTATAATTTAACCCGGGAAGACTACACCATAACCAGCAACGGCACCCTGATGTACAGATCGATGAATCGCTACTTCCTCGATCAGACGTTCATCTACCAGAACGGCGCAGTATTCCTCTGCCAGCCACCAAGCGCGAGCATGAGGACCATACCCACAATCACAATTGCGAATACAACGAATGAATCTGCCAGCATAACGATACCGATGATCACTGGTGGCACAGGCGTAAACCGGACGCCGATGGTCGGCGGGAGCGGAATTGAGGAACTGCAGATGAAACTTGACCACCTGGACCGCGCCCCGTTCGCAGAAGGTAATAATACGGATAATGTACACATTATAATAGAGTCACCTGTTGGGGACGAGAAATTCCGCAGGAATTATCTAAGGGAATGGGCACAGTACTTCAACAAGACCGTGGAAGGGACACCGGTTCGGATGAAACCGAGACCAAACTACAGTCCGGACAATAGAAGCATCAACATAACGCTCAACGGGAGCATTCACCTGGAGATCCAGGACATAGCAATCGAGGGACAGGTTACAAACATCGCATCATAGGAGTGGGGACACATGAACAAACGAATATTGAATGACGAACGCGCCGTATCCGGACTGGTCGGCGAAATAATGCTTATCGGAGTAGTTATAGTTGCAATCGGACTGATCACAGTATCGACTTATTCATATCTGAACAAAGACCCCGACCCTCCGCACATCGAGGTCAACGGGCTTGCGAACCTGGTGCAGAATGAGATACACCTCAAGCACCAGGGCGGCGAATCAATCGAATGCGAGAACCTGCGCGTACTTGTGAGCGTCAACGGCACTCTCCTTGATCCCTTTGACGATAATTCCCCTCTACGGTGGAAGCTCAGCGATGAAGGCATCGGAAACTTCGATCGGTGGACACTCGGAAAGATACTGGTGCTGGCTACAATGCCAGAGGTTGACATCACAGAAGACTCCGACATCAGGGTCACAATCGTGCACTGCACCTCAAACCGGGTGGTTGTGAGCGGTGAGGTGTTCGGAGGACTCTTTGGCAACGCATCGATAAACAGGGCACCAATAGCTGATGCTGGCGATGACCAGACCAACGGACTGTGCGAGAATACGACATGGGAAGAGGTGTGGGTGCACTTCGACGGCTCAGGCTCACACGACCCTGACAACCCCAC
>JAYEGG010000311.1:0-2214 GCA_034658995.1 Methanobacteriota archaeon
ATCCGTGGTTGATAAAGGTTTTTAGCCACAGATTAACGCAGATTACACTGATTTCATCAATCTACGCATTCCCAGGTTCCGTCATAATGCATGTCTTGATAAACTATCGTAGAGTAGGACACTACCAATCTTTGCATATAATCACGCAACGCAAAATTTAAATTTTTCTCGATAATTCGTACGTGTTTAGCTAACTATAAGATTGCAGCTAAATACATACGGAACCACAAGATTACACTGATTTCCACAAGATTTCTGTGTTAATCTCGTGAAATCTTGTGTAATCTCGTGGTTTTTCGCCTTGGCTAAACACATACAAATCTTGAAATCCGCATACGCGGTGTTTATCCTGGTACAGGCTTCTTCGACTTTGTTTTGGAAATCATCTCGATCGCTTATCCGGCGCGAGTGGAATAACAGCGATCTTTTTGGTTGTAATCAGCGATACAACTATATTGATTGTAACTGTTGGTACAACCATCACTCCATCAGCCGGTTGATCCCCTCAAGCACTGCCTCGACAGACGCCATGATGATGTCTGTTCTTGCGCCCCTTGCCGTGACCACTTTTTTGTCAGACCGCATCTTGACAAGCACCTCCACAAGAGCATCGGTGCCGCCCACGATCGAATCGACATGGTACTCCTCAAGCTCTATGTCATGCATATTCGCAATCGCCCTCTTGAGCGCATTGATCGCGGCATCCACGGGTCCCGTTCCGATGCCAGCCTCAACAAACTCCTGCCCGTCTATGATCAGCTTGATGGATGCGGTCGGCGTGACCCGGTTTCCCGACACAACAGTCAGTTCGTCGAGTTTCACCTTCGCTTCCTTATAGACCTCAAGCACAGTCTCGGCAATCGCCTGCAGATCGGCATCGGTCACCCGCATTCCCTTGTCCCCGAGTTCCTTCACGCGCACGAAAATGTCGCCTAATTGCTCATCTGTCGCGGTGAGTCCAAGCTCACGCAGCGCGGCATTGATCGACGCCCTGCCGGCATGCTTTCCGAGAACAATCTTCAGCTCCCTGCCAACGACCTCCGGCAATATCGGCTGGTATGTGAACGGGTCGGCAAGGATTCCGTGCACATGGATGCCTGCTTCATGCGTGAACGCGTTTCCTCCGATGATCGACTTGTTCGGAGCAACAACAACGCCTGTGAGCCTGCTTATGAGGCGGGAGGTCGTGTACAACTCCTCACAGTTGATCTTTGTTGGTATGTGGTGCAGCGACTCAAGCGCCATCACCACCTCCTCCAGAGGCGTGTTTCCTGCCCGTTCGCCGATGCCGTTTATGGTCACGTGCGCCTGCGCTGCACCTGCAAGGATCGCAGCCACCGTGTTCGATGTCGCAAGCCCAAAGTCGTCGTGACAGTGAATGCTAAGCGGCGCACCAAGATCGGCAAGTTCCTTAAATATCTCGGTGGTGCGATCCGGAGTCAGCAGCCCAACGGTGTCGCAGAAGCATAGCCGATCAGCACCAGCCTCGATGCCGTCAGCATACAGTGACTTCAGAAACCCGATATCCGCACGCGATGCATCCTCGCCGCTCAGTTCAACGATGAGCCCATGGTCCTTTGCAAACTCACAGACCCTGATAGCATCGTTTCGCACGGTTTCACGGTCTTTCTTCAGTTTTTTTTCGATATGAAGGTCAGAAACCGGAACAACTAAATGAATCGAATCCACACCGCAGTCGAGAGCCTTCTCAACATCAATCTCGCGGATCCGGCAGTAGCTGCATACCTCTGCATCCGGATTCTCGCGCACAACTGCCCGGATGCCTTCCTGCTCGCCACCCGCCATGATCGCGCTGCCAGCCTCAATCACGTCCACCCCTAAAGAATCAAGTTTTCGTGCAATCCATACCTTCTCTTCCGGTAAAAGCGACACGCCGGGCGTTTGCTCGCCATCGCGCAGTGTCGTGTCCAGAAATCTAACGGTGCTGGTGGTGTCTGTTATGTGAATCCCTCTGATCAAATTGTTTATGCGGTTATTTATGGAAATTTCTTCTCGCCACCACTTAAGAATGTTGACACGCCACGAATGAAAGTAGCCGATAGTTTTACAGTACCTTACGACATGACCAAGTATATGCATGGGCTCGTAGGGTAGCGGATATCCTATTGGGCTTCGGACCCAATGACTCGTGTTCGAATCGCGGCGAGCCCGTATATGCATAAAGGTGGTAAACATGAAAGATATCGACATCCT
>JAYEGG010000312.1:0-2208 GCA_034658995.1 Methanobacteriota archaeon
TGGGCGGTCACATCGCGTGGTGTTTGTGCCACCCCCTTTAGTGGCGAGGTCAAACGCCCTGAACCATCAGGCGGAATCTCTTGAATGAATACCTCCCTTTGGAAAACAACCTTTAATCTGTGTCCATCTGTGAAATCTGTGGCTGATAAAAGCTTTTAGCCACAGATGAACACGGATTACACAGATTTTACCTAACAATCCACTCGAACAGATTCATGGAATCTTCTGTAACACCATGGTGGCGTGACAGTCTCTGATCATGGCAATCCCCTGGTAGTTCCGATAATTTCGATCATGCGGATTTCTGATTTCAGACTCCGGGATCAGCCTATCCGGATCCACTAAACTCCCGGTTCACATCAACGATCCGTTCAACGATCTTTCTGGTGCTACGCAGCCTGCCTGAGTTCGTCTCCCCCACCCGGACTACGCCTGCAGTAAACCCCCGATTTACCAGTTCTTTTTTCAGATTATCAGTGTTAAAATACTGATCAAATCCAAGCGCTATGATATCAGGCATGATTTTGTGGAGTGGCTCGAATATGTCGGTTTTGCTACCGAGGACCGCATGATCCACGAGTTTTAGCGCTTGCACCATCAGAAGGCGGTGTTCGTCGGGGAGTATCGGCTTTGGCTTGTGTTTTATCATGCTTGCCCGTGCAACGATGACATAAAGCTCATCGCCGAGAGCGGCAGCTTGCGAAAGATAGAAGAGATGTCCGGGGTGCAGGATATCGAATGTTCCTGTTGCGAGTATTCGGGTCATGTCGTTGTTTTCCGGTTATTCTTCACCAACCTTCTGCTTTGTGGATGCCGGGGACATGCCGCGCCGCCATGGCGTGGCGTGCTGCACACTGCACGTCACACTGCACGTAGTATACGTACAAACTACGCGGGCGGTCAATATGCCCATGCCTCGAAAGACATATCTGTCAGAATTGACAAAAGCGTAATTATAACCGATAATTATTGACCGATAATCCTCGGCGCAGGGGCACACAATGATCGTCAGAAGAAATATCTCGCTTGAGCAGAATCATCTGGACTTTCTCGAACCGCTGGTAAAAGAACATAGCGGCAACCTCAGTGCAACGATACGGGATCTTATCGAGTTTGCCGAACTGATGACTGAGCGTCACGGATCGCTCGAAGATGCGCGCCGTGCAAGTGTGGCTGACAAGTACAAATCCCCGCGCGAACTGATGATCGAGGACGGTTTCTGCGCAATGATCGATTATCCCATGCTCGAATGGTTCTTGAAGCGCACAAAAGACATCATGGTCAGCCCGGATATGCTGGATGACATCATCGATCCGCTCATCATCAACCGGATGTCAGAATTGGTAGACCACCTCAACCGGAAATGGGAAGACTATGGCTGGCAGACAACCCTGATTATAGAATATGACAATGATGTTGCGCCGGAGACCGCCATCTGCACGATTTCCGGGAAGAGCATGTATTTAAACGAGTTTTTGTCAGGAATGGTCGGTTTGTTCCTTGTAAAACAGAAGCATCTCGGGATTACGGGGGTTGGTCGGCGGACGAGGTCGATACGCATGGATCTGCAACGAAGGGAGAGCAAGGGGGCTGCGCAGGACGATCTTCTCCGGTATTTCGGGAATCTGCACCGGGTGACTGAGGCTGTGTGCGCAAACCAGGATTTCTGGCAGGCTCTGATCAATCTGCACACAGAATCCGACTACAACATGGTAACGATCCACAAGCGCGAGTTTGAGGACCTGCTTGCAAACCGGATACCACTTGACACAACCCTTGTAGAGAGGCGTGCAAGAGAACCCGGTGAGGTCAGCCGTTCTGATTTTCTGGGGGACTTTAAGCGCCTATGTGAAACCACGCGCGTCGTCAAGCACATCGATGTGGACGGCAGCAAGATACTGGTCAACCACGATTACAGGGATCCGGTTTCGATTGGCGCAATCAAGGAGATGCTGGTCAATCTGCTTGCGGTCAACGGTTATGCGTGTAAAGCGGACGAGGTCGGGCGACTGATCGCGCTGCAACTGGAGGAATCAGATGAAACAGATGAACCGGAAGGGCAGGGAGAATTCTGATGAATCACAAGAATCTGTAATGGTCAATCTGACCATGAACACAAGAGCGACCGATACTCATGCAACATAATCACCAACAGAAGGATTTTTGTTCTTTGCGCCATTGCGTCCTCGCGTCTTTGCGTTCTCATTC
>JAYEGG010000313.1:0-2204 GCA_034658995.1 Methanobacteriota archaeon
ACTCGATCAGGATCACATCAACCTCGTCGTCGCAGTCGAGTCCTTCTAGTTCTTCTTTGATGATGACGAAGCCGTCTGATTGTGTGACTGAGCTGAGGATGCCTGCGCCTGTGGTCATGACTGGACGTGCCGTATTGCCTTCCACCAGCACTCGTGTGTATGTGAGGTACCCGATTTTTGAGGCGATTTTTGAGGTGAGGCGTGCACGGAGTGTCCGGTCTGGCTTTGCGGGCGTGCGCTCTAGTTTCAGGATCGCCGGGCGTCCGAACTCGATTAGTGCGATCAGACATGCGACAGGGTAGCCCGGAAGCGAGAGTGCTGGCACGCTATGGGTGTGCTTGATCACGCCGAGTGCAGCAGGCTTTCCCGGGCTTAATGCAACGCCGTGCACGAGCAGGTCCCCGGCAGACTCAATCACGCCGGGCACATAATCCCTTGCCCCGACCGATGTGCCGCCGCAGAGAATGACCATATCAGCGCCCGCATCCACGGATGCAAGGACCTCATTCCTGATTAGATCAGGATCGTCGATGACAATTCCCCTGTGGTCAGGGATTCCGCCCCATTTTTCGATGTACATGCTGACCATCAGCCCGTTTGTCTCCCGAATCTTGCCTTCTTCGATCTTGCCTGACCGCGGGGCAAGTTCCGAGCCTGTCGGGATGATTGCGACCCGTGGGCGTGCAAATACCAGGGTTTCATTGATGCCAAGCATCGCAAGCATTGCAACATCGCACCCTCTGATTTGATGCCCTGCCAGAAACACGGTATCACCCCGCGAGACATCCTCCCCGGTCAGGCTGACGTTTTTGTTCGGGTGCACTGCGGCACGGATCTCGACCACGCCGCCAGCAGCACCATCCTCGCCACCCATATCACCAGCCCCTGCCGGTAAGGTGTCCTCGATCATCATCACCGCATCCATCCCGTCAGGCACTGGCGATCCGGTGTGCACCCTCATGCAATCGACGCCCGCCCGCAAAAGCACGGGATTTGCCTCTGATGCGCCCGTGGTATCGTCCGCACGGACCGCGTACCCGTCCATCGCGGAGCGCCTGTGATCAGGGATGTTGATCTCTGACACGATATCCTGTGCAATGATCCGGCTGGCAGCCTCTTCGATTGGTATGCGCTCGGTTCGTTCGATCGGGCTGACGTGTTCGAGAAATATCTCTTTCGCGACATCTGCGCGGGTACGTTTCCTGAAGACCATGATATAAACCGGTTCTGCCAGATAGAAAAACTTAACCATCCCCCAACCGATGATTCGGACATGGAATTTGACGAATGGGAGCCGATCTACTGTAGAATTCTTGCAGATTTCGGCTTTGATCGGTCGGAAGACGAGCGTAGCGCCAGCATCCTCGCAGACCTGCTGCACGAGAGGGCGGGCGCACCCGCGGATCTTCGTGGCATCATATCCGGAAGAGATGTCGCGGTGTGCGGAAACGCACCATCGCTCGCATCAGACCTGCGATCGATTAGGCAGGATCAGGTCATCATCGCGGCAGATGGTGCAACAACCGTCCTCCTGGAGAACCGGATGATTCCTGACGTGATCGTGACTGATCTTGACGGAACGATCGAAGACATTATATCTGCAAGCGAAAAAGGGTCATTCGTGGTGGTACATGCTCATGGAGATAATATCCCCGCGGTCCGGTTGGTTGTGCCGCGTCTCGATCGGGCGCGAGTGCTCGGCACGACCCAGTCAGAGCCGTTTGACAACATCCACAACTTCGGCGGGTTCTCAGACGGGGATCGGTGCGTCTTTCTGGCAAAAGCATTCCATGCCACAAGCGTGACGCTCCTCGGGTTTGATTACAACGATCCCGATGTCGGTGAGATCAAGAGAAAAAAACTGGTCTGGGCAAAGCGGTTAATCGAGGAATACCTATGATGGTTACGGGTCACGCGGTCTCAAAAGGCGTTGCATCAGGTAAAGTACTCATTTCTGAGACCCCAGTATCGTTTCTCGGTGGGATCGACCCGGAAACCGGGATCATCATGGAGAAAGACCATCCAAAGAAAGGCGTCACGATAGCGAACCGTGTCTTCATCTTCCCCCACGGCAAAGGCTCCACTGTCGGATCGTATGTGATATACAGCCTCAAAAAGAACAATGTAGCCCCATGCGCTATGATCAACCTCGCAGCAGAGACGATCGTCGCTGTCGGGGCGATCATATCAGGCATCCCGCTTGT
>JAYEGG010000314.1:0-2200 GCA_034658995.1 Methanobacteriota archaeon
GAACTTTGCCGGATCTGATTGTTTTTCGAAGTGCTTTATTTAGATCAATTTCCATGTATTTCAACTCTTTTTTTGAACTGTAGTTTTCGATGTGAAATAGTATGTCACTCTATTTATGCGTTTGGTGCAACGTGGACTGCCGCGTCGCAGAAACGATAGAACAACGTCACGACGAGAGGGGGATTTGAACCCCCGAGGTGCGATGCACCACTGGATGTTTGCACAAAATTCGGGGTTCGAACGTTTAGCAATCCAGCGCCATACCGGGCTTGGCTATCTCGTCATCACAATACCAGTGGGCGACATAGATATTAATCTTTTCTGAAATGTGGGGGTGCATATCCCCACGGCATCCTGATGCAAACGTGCCGTTTTCTGCGCTCGTTTGCGGTTTTACCCCCTGCACCGGAGTTCACAGTCCCAGAGGATGAAAAACTACTTATTGTTTCAGGATATCTTACTTAACAAAACCGGGGCATCATTTGAGCATTGGGCGATGTGCTACCGGTTAGTGGATACAGGAGACTGGTCAGAATGCCGAGAAAGGTGAAGAAACCAATGGAGCCGAAGAATCCTGAAAAATCGGGAAATAGTGATAAAGAGAAGATCGCGAAGTTGACCTGTGATCTGAAGAAATATGATGATGTTGGTTACTCAAGAGAGCGGGAAGCGGAACTGGATGCAATCGTGAATGAACTGGCATCTATTGGCAGCCCGGCGGTCCCTGAATTGATCGGGATGCTAAGCGACCCTGACAACTGGAGCAGTTCTTTTGCTGCCGATGCACTGGGAAAGATCGGCGATGAGAGTGCGATCATCCCACTTGCTGATGTACTGGAGAATTCTGATCTGGGTGATCGCGCAAAGGACGCTCTCAAGGAATTTGGTGAGGTCTGCATCCCTGAAGCGATAAAAAAGGTAGAATATCGGATTGCGCACCCGATAATGGGGGAGGGAAGTGTCGACCGCATAACCGCATACGCGCTCAACGCAATCGGCGAGATCCGGTGTGATGAGTCGATCAAGTTCCTGAGTAGGTTGCTGGATGAGTACATGTCAGAACTACCGGACGGACCCTTTGATCCGACAAAATATGACTGGAAATACGTAAATGTGGATTTTTTCCACCTGCTCGATTGTATGGTGCGGCAGCAGGATGAACGAGCGATCCCGCACATCGAGAAGGCAAGAGACGTCTTCCCGAGTAACTATGTCGATTACAAGATCTGCCAGATTGCGATCGGCAGGATAAAGAAGAAAAGACCTGACGAGGGCTATCTGCCTCTGGAATCGCTGGATATCATGCTTCCTGCCGGAGCCATTATGAACGCGCTCTCGGGAGGAGAACTCGGATGGGAAGACACATCGGAGGAGGAATATGGTGAGTATTTCGAAGAGGTTGGTGGCTGGAAGAGCGGGCGCGAAGACCCGGATGACGATGATTGGGCGGCTGCATGGGATGACGAGGACGATGACAGTAGGGATGCGGATGATTCGGACGATTCCGAGGTGGGTGTATCCGAAAGAAAATTCGATTCTGTGTACCAGTTTAAGATAACGCTTAAACGCATCAGACCGCCAATCTGGCGGCGGATACGTGTCCCGGAAACATACACGTTTCAGGACCTGCATGTCGCGATCCAGGACGTTATGGGCTGGGAAGGCTACCATCCCCATGAATTTGTGATGGCTGACCCTGTGACCGGGTCAAAGGTGCGTATCGGAGCTCCGGACGGAGATTTTGGCTGTAGTGAGGTTCTTCAGGAACAAAAAGAGATGATCGCCAGGTACTTCTCGATGGAAAACCAATCGGCGGAATACACGTACGATTTTGGCGATGACTGGGAACACCGGATACTACTGGAGAAGATTCTTCTGAGGGATGAGGACACCAGGTATCCTGTGTGCATCAAGGGAAAGCGAGCCTGCCCTCCGGAGGATTGCGGCGGGGTGTGGGGCTATGAAGAACTACTGGAGGCTCTGCATAACCCTGATTCTGCGGAGGACGAAGAACTGCTGGAGTGGCTCGGTGCGGGCTTTGATCCCGAATACTTCAACGCGGAAGCGATTTATTTCAGGGTACGTGTTTAGCTAACTATAAGATTGCAGCTAAACACATACAGAACCACGAGATTACACCGATTTTCACAAGATTTCTGTGTTAATCTCGTGAAATCTTGTGTAATCTCGTGGTTTTTCG
>JAYEGG010000315.1:0-2195 GCA_034658995.1 Methanobacteriota archaeon
TACTCCTAAATATATCATTTGTGCAAATATTATATAGCATATCCGCACACGCACGTATCGGGTGATCGAGATGCCCTCCTCTGCTGCGAACTCCTGATCAGGCGATTCGATCACCAGCATAAACCGTGAGGAATGACAACAATGAACAGAACAAACACGAAAAATGGCTTGATCGCGGTTCTGGCGATGGTGCTACTCATCTCGCCAGTGTTCGCTCAAGCCGGTAATCTGGGGCATGACCCCCTGTACCCGGCACTGCCGCAGAAGGACGCTACACCGGACTATCTTCTGGTGGGTGATGTCGATGTGGCAGTTGACGCCGATGCGAAGGAAGCAACACTACAGTTTGATACGTTGATTGCAACACCGGGAGCGAAGATCTACTACGGGCTTTACGTGCCAGAGCAGGAGATAAAAGTTCCGCAGTATCGAAGATCGACTACAGAAGACCTGGTGGGTGCGACTGAAAACACATCTCACAGCGTCGCAATCAACATTGGGAAGTTTGAGGGTGCGCGTTACGACATCTGCAACTTTGGTGAGGATGGAGGCGTGATCTGCTACAGAATTGAACTCTACAACCCGGAAGGTGCGTCATCAGTATTTTATGATGGCAGGTTCCGGGTCGATGGGAATTATACTCTTGTGCCGTGCGTAATCGAAGGTCCTTTTGTGGATCTCGTGACCGCGGACAGCGCAGTTGTCTCGTGGAAGACCTGTGTGCCCACGACCGCAGCAGTTGAGATTAACAGCGGGTCATACACCGATGAGGTGTCTGGTACCAGCCACGAGATCGCAATCACCGGACTCTCTGCGGGTACGGAATATGAGTATGATGTGCTTGTTGATGGTGTGGATGACATCAGGACATACCGCTTCACAACCGAGCCTGCAAGCCCGAAGTTTGAGTTTGCGGTCATGTCAGACTCAAGAGCTGGCGTTGGTGGCGGCGAGAGGAGCTTTGCCGGTGTTAACTACCACAAGCTCACCCGGTTCACGATCGATGCGTACCAGAACGGTGCGGACTTCGTCGTCTTCAGCGGAGATCTCGTCAATGGCTATACTACGAGCATGGACGATTATCGAATGCAGCTTGGGGCATGGAAGGACGCCACAGAGCAGATCGGCTGCTACATCCCGATCTATGAGGTTATGGGCAACCACGAGTCTTTGGTGGATGTCTATGACGATGGTGGCTACAGCAGATACGGCATCCAGTTTGACAAGCAGGACGATGGCGCCAATAAGAGTGCTGAGACGATCTTTGCCGAGGAGTTTGTGAATCCAGTGGGTGGTTCTCCGGATCCTGAAAACACAACCGCTCCGAGCTACGCTGAGAACGTCTACTACTTTGACTACGGGAATACGAGAGTCATCGCGTTTAACACGAACTACTGGTGGTGCAGCCACCCTGAGGACTTCGGAGGCAACCTCGAGGGATACGTGATGGACAACCAGCTTGCGTGGATAAAGGACGTGCTTGATGATGCGGGAAATGATTCAACGATCGAACACATCTTTATGTTCGCACACGAACCAGCATTCCCGAACGGGGGGCATCTGCATGATGCACAGTGGTATAATGGAGGAGTATCCTCTGAAAACGAGGATTACTATGGAAACCCGCTCGACAGGACGCATGTTATTGAGCGCAGGGATGCGCTCTGGGAGGCGATCAGCCAGAATGGCAAGGTCGTAGCAGTATTATTTGGCGACGAACACAACTACAACAGGATGAGCGTCGATTCCGAGACACCTGTGTATATAGACGGATTAACGAATCCGAATTTCACAAACCCGGTCTGGCAGATCGTTACCGGCGGGGCTGGTGCGCCGTTTTATGCGCAGCAGGACACACCATGGTCAGGTGACGTCGAATCCTTCTATCCGTCCAAGCACTACTGCATGATCAGCATAGATGGAGGAGAAGTCTCCCTAAAGGCGGTAAGCGACTCTGGTGAGGTCGTGGACGAGTGCGTGCTCCGCGAAGGAGTACCGGCAGATGCCATAGAACTAACGATCGCAGGATCGACAACGGTTCTCCCGATCGCAGATGCGTGTGCAAACGCCTGCATAGAGAACTATCCTGGCAGCCAGATCGATGTGCTGGGCGGCGGATCCTCGTACGGCGTAAAAGCAGTTGCTAACGGCACCGTGGATATCGGAACAGCATCCCGCGACCTGAAAGACTCTGA
>JAYEGG010000316.1:0-2191 GCA_034658995.1 Methanobacteriota archaeon
TCTGACAATAGATAATTCAACGTATGATCTATATGCTTCGTATCATCACCCCCATCTATCCGTGCTCGCACAAGCATGCGACCCCCTCCGCGGATGCCTCGGAATTTATTCCGAGTGTGGATAGGTTTGGGCTTCAGGGTGTGCATTGGGGTAAACTATCTGTTTGGGACTCCCTTGGGTAAACCCCTGAAACCGGGGTGGGGTGAGTTGGACTTGTGTGATCGATGATCAATGATCGCTCGCTTTTAAATGGTTTTGGAGCACTTGATCACGTGGGGATATACAGAGAACGTATGTGTTTAGCCAAGGCGGAAAACCACGAGATTACACAAGATTTCACGGGATTAACACAGAAATCTTGTGGAAATCAGTGTAATCTTGTGGTTCCGTATGTATTTAGCTGCAATCTTATAGTTAGCTAAACACGTACCAGAGAACCAAAACAAACTTCAATAGCCAGCTCATCAAAACACAAGTATAATGACTGCGCCCTTAACCATCCTCAAACTCGGTGGCAGTGTTCTCACAGAGAAGACCGATATGCCAACCCCTGTGCCTGCTGCGATCCGGAGATGTGCCCGCGAGATTGCATCTTTTATCTTACCTGATTTGTCGGTGGGTGCAGGTGGTCCGCTGATTATTATTCATGGTGCCGGGTCGTTCGGGCATCCGCAGGCAAAGGAACATGGTTCGCCTGATGGGTTCACCAATTTCGGGATAATTGAGATCCACAGGGCAGTAGCATCGTTAAACGATCTTGTAGTCGATGCTCTGGTTACAAATGGGGTTCCCGCCGTGCCGTTGCATCCGTTTGGTTGTGTGGTGGCAGAAAACGGGCGTATCGCTGAGATGGGGACTGATCAGATCGGGATGATGCTTGCCCGCGGCATCGTGCCTGTGCTGCATGGCGATGTGGTGATGGATCTGGAGACTGGTGCATCGATCGTTTCGGGTGATCAGCTGGCAACTTATCTTGCGGTCAGATTCAAAGCAGCCCGCGTCGGGCTTGGCACTGCTGTTGATGGCGTGTTTGCGGACGGGGCAGTGATCCCGCTGATCACGCCGGCGAACTTTGAGTCGTTGCGACCTTTTGTCCAGGGGTCGGCAGGCACCGACGTGACTGGTGGGATGCTTGGCAAGGTGCTTGAACTGCTCGCAATCGAAACTGATATTAATTCATATATATTCAATGCCTCAAAGGAAGATGTGATAGCCGGGTTCCTGTCAGGCGACGAACCAGGAACAAGGGTGGCAAAGGGCTGAGACAATGAAACGATCGTTTGCAATCCCTGCCATCATCATAATTCTCGCAGTCATTCCCACAGTCGTTATCACCGGGTGCATCACCAGTCAGGAATGGAGCGTTGACGATGATGGGTTTTTGAAATATCCGGGATGCGAGCCGGATTACCGATTAACTCTGCTTGAAACGGCTGATAATTACACGCTTCACGGCGTCAACTTTACGAGCCGGGATGCCACTATCGCGGGGCTTTTGCGCATTCCACGTACCAAACACACCGAAGACCGGGTCCCGGGCATCGTGCTGCTGCCCGGCGCAACCGTGACCAAAGAAGGCGAGCAGAGGCTTGCAAAGTACCTGTGCGGTCTTGGCTACGGGAGCATCGCAATCGATCAGCGCAATCTCGGCGGAATTAATATGGAAGGCGACCGGGCGGCATTTCTCAATGGTGAAGAACCAACACAGCACAAAATGGTGCATGACGCGCTCTCTGCCGCAGGAGTGCTGCGGGATCAGCCGACAATCGATCCTGCCAGGACACTGTACCTTGGCGAGAGCAACGGAGGCAGGTTCGCGATCATCGCAACAGCACTCGACAGCGATGCGTGTGGTGTGATCGCGATCAGTACGTGTGGTTACGGGATCGACGCGGCAGTCGCATCCGGGCAGATACAGGGACCCAGTATGGTTCGGTTCTACAGATCAATCGATCCTGACACATACCTGAATGAAATCAGCCCGAGAAAGTTTGTGATGATACATTCCCTGAACGACACGATCATTCCGTACGATAGCGCACAGCAGACATATATGAAGATCGGAGGTCGGAAATCACTGCACACCACTCGGAAGGACGGGCACGGATACTCTGCCGAAATGAATCCCTTTCTGGAAAAAGAGCTTGCGGAAATGTTTTCGTAAGTGTGATGGCTAACCCGGACGTGGACA
>JAYEGG010000317.1:0-2189 GCA_034658995.1 Methanobacteriota archaeon
AACTATAAGATTGCAGCTAAATACATACGGAACCACAAGATTACACTGATTTCCACAAGATTTCTGTGTTAATCTCGTGAAATCTTGTGTAATCTCGTGGTTTTTCGCCTTGGCTAAACACATACGACCATTTTTTCTAAAGCCTTCCTTCTTTGGAGCTGGCGAAAAACATCACTGAATAGGGGTTCTATGTCATCCGGATCCACCTCATCTACAATTTTACGCATCTGTGTGTCGCAAGGTACGTTATTTATCAGGTGAACCGTCTTTAAGTTCGTATTTACAGATTGCTGTTCCTTAAAAGCAAGCAAAGAAGGATTTTTGAGGGAAAACATGGCAAAAGCCGACATAAGTGTATCGGTTAGGGTGATTTTGATGGGTCTTAATCGATGATCTTTTGTTTTCTTAAAGCCCGAGCGTACAAGGCTGAACAATGCGTCAGCGTTCAAATATTTCCGAAGTTTCATTTTTGTTTTGCTCATGCATGCAACCATACGTCGAGTTCCAAATTTTATGCGGATTGTTTGGGATTGTTATATTTATTATTCAACAGTATGTATAGATGTTTACGGAAGGATAAATAAACAGTCCGCCGAACGCATGCGTTTACAGTCACAACGGGAATTGCTGTACTCACTCCAACACCTCCGCAACACGCGTAATCTCGCTTAGATCCTGTGTGTGCCACACCTCGGATTCCGGTTTCCTGATGTGTTCTGGCAGCAGATAGGAGAAGGCGCCTTCCGACGCATGGCTTTTGAACTTCGCTGTGGCAAGTCCTCCCTTTGCTGGTTTCACATACAGCCGCTCAAAGGACTCCCTGACGATCAGCCACACCCTTCCGCCGAGCACAAAGATCTGATCGACCGGATACTGCACCTCGCCGATCGTTTGCATGGAATTAATATTGATAACCTCCACCACTTTGTTTGAGGGAGTATTCGAATGAATCTCGCCCTTTGCTCCAGGATCCATCAATCTGGTCGTCGCACGCCATTTCTCGATCCATTCGCTCTTCGCAAGGTGGCTTAAGCTGTCGCTCAGTCCGTCATCCGAACAGAACCTTTCAAAAAGATCCCGAAGGTGGTACTCGGTAAGCCCGCCCGGGCTGGCATAGGGCAAGGAGAAGACCTGCTGCACCACAACGGACGGACCGTGCGAATAATCGACCGATTCGATATGTCTGCCGTATGGGGTGTGTGAGCTTGTGCCACAACGGGACTATGTGTGATCCGCTCGCAATCGGAGGTCTTGAGTGGTTTGTGGGATGAAAAAAGGCGTCGCAATCCCGGACCGCATACCATCTACTTTATTTATTCTCGAGTTGTTTCTCAGCAAAGTCTCCGATCACTGGCAGCTTGTACATCTCGCCCTGATACGCCTGATACATCAATATCAGCCAGAGGATTACCCCTACCGGCATCAGCAGTATCGAGATGATCCAGCCGATGAATGGTATCATCCCTGCGACTACTGAGATTATAAAGAGCGCAAGAAACGTTACCAGCGATTGCATTGCATGGAATCGAACAAATTGATTCTCTTTTTCGAGTACAAGAAATATGATTCCTGTTAACCAGCCAAGAACATAGCAGAGTGCTCCTGCCAAATTCTCTTCCAGATTCATTGATGTTGTTGTCATATAATCACCTTGTTCTTCTGTGTTTCTCGTTATCGCATCACATATACGCCACACGAAGAAATCGTCCATGCGGCATCATTCGCGATAACTGTCATGATGCTTGATATCTTCTGGATAAAAATCTTTCCCCACCGGGACGGTTTTATATACGATTGGGTTTCTGGCTTATTGTACATGAAGCGAGAAAGAATCAGCCACGATTCGACACGCATCAACGCTCTCGGTTGATCGTACGGTGATCACATCGGAGAAATCACGCGCGATTCTGGCAGGAAACGTCGCTTATATATGAATAAAGGAGGCAATATGAACGGAAAAACTACCGTTTTGAGAAAGATTTTGGTCATGATGGCAGTCTCTGTCTTAATGACCATTGTGACAACGTCTGCTGCAGAAGCAGCACAAGATTCCACGGGTATAACATGGGACTTTGAGACCGGCGATCTGAGTGGCTGGACAAAGACCGGTACGGCGTTTGATTACCAGCCAACATACGGAGATAACCCAACAGCAAGGCGTAGAGGGCAGCCTTCAAACCATCAGGGCA
>JAYEGG010000318.1:0-2187 GCA_034658995.1 Methanobacteriota archaeon
TGGCGAGATGTTTGCGAAACCGTATGTACGCACGGACTGTGCGGAATTTAAGCCTGTGGAGATGCGCCGTTGGGCGCCCCGTGAAGCAGGAAGCCCCGTTACTTGTAGCGGGGAGGAAGTCACATCCCGATTAAACATAACATCCATAAACGACGGCACAGGAGGGACGAACTTGAAAAAAACCGAAAGGATGAAAGAACTGAAAAGTTTCGTTAAATACCTGGAAGATTGTAATATTTTCAAGTTTAAAGTCAACATATTCAATAACAGACTCAAACTCCAGAAATACGTATTTTTAGCCAGAAAATATGGTTTCAATCTGAGATATTCATATAATTTATATATCCACGGTCCGTACTCGCCACAACTTGCTGATGATTATTATGCATTGGGGGAGTCGGCGATCGAACCTGAAAAAATAACCCTGGATGAGGGATTCACCAAACTCATTAAAAAGAAGAGTGAATGGTGGCTTGAACTTGCCTCAACAGTTGTGATGACATCTGAACGGTATAGAGATATGGGGGATGAGGTGATGGTCAAGCTTGTGAGAAATAGCAAGCCTTTTGCTTCCGAAAGTGAGGTTGAAGACGTTATTTCAAAGTTAAGAAAAGCAAACGTCATCTAACGTTTTTTCTAGCACCGCGTTTGGTAAATCTGTCTGATATTTTTAATTTACTCCCCACATCGTCTATTTTATCAAAGACTGTCTTGTTATCCAGTAAGACCGAGTCGGTTGTTATGAGCCATTCGGATGTGCGGTCTGCGAGAGCCTGTGCAACTATCAACGCATCTGTTGGTTCTATATGTCCATCAGCCCCCATCAATTCAAAGGCTACTCTGTAACTTCTTTTGTCGGGCGGAGGTGTGTTCGCTTTCAGTTTAGCTTTAACGAGCGTCCGGAGATCCGCAACAAGTCCACCATTAGGATTATGGTCTAACAACCAGATCGCACACTCTCCGAGACTGATAATTGGAATCTTGACCATTATGTCCGGATTCTTTATCATGGTTGCAGCATTCTCTATAACGCCCTTTGAATGTTTTCTCTCGTCCCCTTTCTTGAAATAACCAATAATAACGTTTGTATCAAAGTAAATGCTCTGTTTTGGCTCATTTTTATGTTTTTTCATGCGGTAGCACCAGAGAACTGAAGCGATGTTTTGTCTGCATCTGGCACGAGATGAATCTATGCCTTGTGCATCAGGTTCCACGCCAAAAACCCCCTTCCAAGCATGCGGGCATCCCCGGCATTGGGCATGCGCCATGATAGTCTTCCGAAGCCCCGTCCGCGCCACCTCGCGATGGAGCGGCAGTCTCACAATTCAAAATCTCGATAAAAAGAAAACCGAACATGGTGTTATATCCAAATAAGCATCCGATTTCGTAAAATATCCAATTATGGAACCGCCTCTGAATTGTGAACCATCCACGTCACGGATTCATCAGCCTGTACACGTCTCGAATGTT
Source organism: Methanobacteriota archaeon (assembly GCA_034658995.1). Lineage (GTDB taxonomy): Archaea > Halobacteriota > Methanosarcinia > Methanosarcinales > Methanogasteraceae > Methanogaster_D. The sequence continues at coordinate 1,471 of JAYEGG010000318.1, forward strand.
CTCTTTCAGCTCTTCAAGAGATTCACCCTGACTGAATACCCCGGGAACTTCCCTGAGCCTGCCGACATACCACATCGCACCCATCCAATACTCAAGCGTAAAATGTCTTAACATTGTTTCGCCCCATCACTTTGTGATTTTGACTATCATGTTGCATATTCCTCTTATTATGAGCACAAGCTTTGAGAGCAACAGCAATTACGTGGTCATGTTCTCGTCACGACTACAGTTCCACATAGTAATCATATCGCCCCCGCCCGCCGCCTGCAGGATCATCAGAGCACCGAGTGAGGTGATGCTGCCGTTTCGATTCATGTCCGCATCAATTGCTGTGCCCTCCGCTCACCGCCACCCATAGTGCGATAATTGCATCTGCTGCTGTGACCTGACCATCCGAGGAGGTCACCTTTTTGTGGCACACCCTCATTCCACGGCGGCATGAGCGGGAAGTAATCAACGTCAGCCGTGTTTCCAGGAGGCTATCACAAACACACATGCCCTTTGTATGTGATTGCTGGCACAAACTCAAAGAAACCATCCCATGCGCTTTTTAAATCGGTTATACTTCGCACCACCACAAACTGAGCTTTTTTGCAAATGTGTCAGTGGAATGTGTTGACACACGCGAAAGACGTGACGATAGAGATGACACCCTTCGCGTCGAGACTTTTTAATTTCTTCTGGATAAGTGGATCATGGCAAAAAAAGATTAACCGC
>JAYEGG010000319.1:0-2177 GCA_034658995.1 Methanobacteriota archaeon
ACTGAACCGGGCAGTTTAGCAGAATAGAAAAGGAGGTTATGCGAGCGGGTATGTTGGGGGAGTGGGGAATGAGGTAATGTAGTGTAAAATTAGTTTCCCGCTCGCATATATGACAATTAAACATGATAGTATATAAACTTTGTGGCTCAATGGTTGCATGATCGTGGGTAGTATGTTAAATCTCAGGAGCCCTCACATACCCTGCCCGCCCCGCTCTCACTCAGATTCCCGCGTCGCCCTGCCCATGACCGATTCATTCATAATGTCGGATACACTGGTTACTGATTGAAAACATGAAACCGGACGGATGAGATGATGATTGGCATGGCTGACATAATTGACATAACTCGCACTATCGGGCAGGATACGGTTGTTTTTCCCGGTGATACCGCGCCTTCTGTCTCGCAGGCGCGTTGTGATGGTTACACCCTCTCAGAACTGACATTGGGCAGCCATTCAGGCACGCACATCGATGCGCCATTGCACTTATTTGACGGGCGCAAGTCGCTTGACACAATCCCGGTCGAGCGCTTCTTTCTTGATGCGGACGTGATCGCCATCAAGTCGCAGGTGGCTGTGACCATAGAAGAGCTAAGAGAGTGCAAGATCGATCCGGGGCAGGCGATCCTATTCAAGACCGGAAACAGCGATCTGCCACGCGACCGATTCTGCGATGACTTTGTTTACATTATGCCCGATGCAGCCGAGTTGTTGGTGGATATGGGGGTGTCTCTGGTCGGTATCGATTATTTATCGCCTGATCGCTACGGAGATATGGATTTTCCGGTTCACCGGACGCTGCTTGGCGCAGGGGTATTGATCCTTGAGGACCTTGACCTGCGCGCTGTTGCGCCGGGACGGTACAGGCTCGCATGTCTCCCGATCAAAACCCGTCATGCTGATGGCGCGCCGTGCCGGGCGGTCCTCGGGAGGCGGGCATGACAATCGTCTGCCCGAGATGCGGCGGCAGAGACTGCGTCATCCCGGCTGACCTGGTGCTCGACTCGATGTACCAGATGTATGTTGCATGTCCGTCATGTGCGAGAGACCCCGCTTTCGGGAAGCAGACGCCGTTTAGCAAGCTTGCCAACACCCGCGGCATCGATGATGCGACCATGCGGTGCCCGCGTTGCGGGAAGCGGCATCTCGATGTCGTTGTTGCGCATGTGCTTGGCATACTCATAAGAGAGGGCTTGCGCGACATGCAGGCAACCCTCTTTGATGTCGGCACCCCGATGGTCACAATCGGCTACCAGATACCGTTTCCGCCGAGGCTTGGTAAGGATACGCTGGTCCTGATCATGGATGCCATCAACAAAAAGACGGCAGAGATGATCATAAGCGAAGTTCCGGAAGTAAAAGGCGTAATTCAGCGAAAAGGAAACCGGGATCGCCCAATCGGGATTATTGACGCTGGCAGCAGCCCCCACACGTACGATCTGCTTGCTGGCTGCGATTTCCGCGGGGATATCGTGTCATCGGCGTTCGGGGAACTGTGCATCTATAAGACCCAGTCTGACACGCACATCGAGTTTTCCCGCGGCACATCCGACAAGGTGCAGGTGCTCGAATCGCTCTATTACCAGCGGAAGCTTTCGGGACGCGTTGTGGACGGGTGTTGCGGTGCTGGCACGCTCGGGCTGGTTTCAGTGCTTGCCGGCGCACAAGAGGTGATACTAAACGACGCATTCCTGCCAGCGGTCAAAAACACGGTTCTGAACATTCAGGCGAACGCACCAGTTCTCGGACTCGAACTGGAGATGCATGTCAACCCATCCGAACTTCCCACCATTGCCAGCACGCCGGTGCTGGTTGCAACAGCACACGGATCCTGCGACGTCTCAGTATATCATGGCGACCTCGCGCGCCTTGCTGCGGTGATCGATCACTGCGACCTCTGCCTGATCGACGCGTTCATCGACGTGCCAACCGCAGAATTTGTAGAGGCGTGGAAAGAGACCGCCAGAATGGTTGTTACGATATGACCGCCCCGGTTTCGTGATTCAACCATCTCTTTCAGATCGGTAGCTTAGGCGCTCTGATCTGCGCCGGATTCGGCTACATCCGGAAAACAGGCAGCGGGCATCTCCGCGCATAAAACGAGCGGGATTGGGTTTGAGGTTTGGTTTAGGTGAGAAGTGTAACTCCAATCAACATACGTGTTTAGCTAACCACAA
>JAYEGG010000320.1:0-9610 GCA_034658995.1 Methanobacteriota archaeon
TAATAGAATTGAGATAAGCCATAGTAACCAGAAAGTAATAAAATAACTAACAACGGGGGATATTCCTTATTTACTTGATTTATCGTGGAGATCAATTTCACGGGAATTACCAAAGAGCCATAAATTCGGGTATGCCCGGTACCAAATCAAGCGGTCTGATTGTTGCACATCCGGCGCATGCACGCAAGTAGAGTGCATGCACTGCGTCGATGTGATCGCCCGCAGGAGCAGGAGGGACACAAACACGATCAACCCCATCGTAAACGTTGATTTGATCCGCGCATAACTACCAGACCTATATGGCGAGGAGTATCATCAGCAGCACCACGTTTGCCGTGGTTACGACTATCTCAACATTCAGCATAAATGCCGGAGCGTACATTGATAGTTGCATATTATCATCTATTTATTTAATTTTGTCCCGGATTTTCTCTCACATCTCTTCGAACAGGTAACTACTCAGGTACCTAAAACCACCATCATGGGACTTCACTGTGCAGAGACTACCGGGACACGGGACCTAACCGTAACCAAACAGGGAATTTAACCAGGGAGTGCGCGGAGAGGCGCGGAGGGAACATAACTGGTCAAATGTTTATAGCGCAACTATGCGCCCGTCCACATACTTCAAGGTCAATCAGAACCCGGGGCAAGGAGGTTTTGATGATGCGCGTCAGCAGGGAATCGATATGCTCGCTGTCAGACGGTTTTGCTCATGCTCGCATCTTAAAAAGCCCGGGGGGTGGTGGTGTCCGCCCGGATCACTCATATCGCAAAGCATCAACCGGTTTTAGTTTTGAAGCCTGGTAAGCAGGAATCGCTCCTGAAAGCGTACCAATGCCAACCGCAACAGAGAGCGAAAGCAAGACACTCTCGATTGTAACCAATGATCCGGCTGAAGCAACACGACCCGTGATTCCTCCACCCCCCATGAGCGCAGGTAGGATGCCTGACAGTAAATAACCCAGAATAACACCAATAATGCCACCGATAAGCCCTATTAAAAATGCGTTCAACAAGAAGATTGTAAGGATGTCCTTGTTTCTTGCACCGAGCGCTTTCATAATACCAATCTCTTTTGTTTTCTCAAGAACTGATGTAAACATTGTATTGGCGATGCCTACCGCTCCAACAAGAAGCGCAACTGCCGCTATGGCTGTTAAGAACGTTGTCAATGAACTGACCATTTCAGATCTCATCTCTTCCATCTGTTTGGAGGATGATATCGTAAAATCCTTATCTTTTTCCGTGACGTGTCTCGTCATCATTAACTTCTGCTCCACCTTTTCAGTGACATAATCAACTTCATCCTCGTCCTTGATTTTGATAATAATTGAATCATATATATCAGTCTCTTTATCGTCCAGGACCTGATATGCCATTTGAATTGGCATATAAATATTTGTTGACCGGTCATCAAGTATCCCGACAACCCTGAAGGAACCGCCTTTGATAGTGATCATCTTGTTAATCCCAAGAGGGTTCTCAAAATAATCGTCCGCCAATCTGCCCCCAATAACAATCACGTTTTGGTCAGCCGGACCAAGAATCCTCCCGTCTCGCATCTCCAGAGTGGTTATTTGAGCCCAGACTTTCTGGTCCACACCAGTAAGCGTCACAGACCCCTGTTTTCCAAGGTAGTACACCTCAGCACTTCCTTTAATTTCTGTATTGATTAATAAAATTTCTGGAATACTTTTTAACACCTGGACATCTGTCCTGTCCAGTACCACTTCCTCCTCAGTAGCAGTGGCGCCATCTGCAAAACCACCTCCTGATGGCATTCTGTGGCTAAATCCCGAAGCTTTTGAAAAGCCAGGGGTGATTGTCAACAGATCTGCACCCATCCCGCTTAACCTGGATGTAATATCTTGTTCTAACCCTGCACCGATTGACATAATGGAAACCACTGAAGCTACACCGATAACAATGCCTATTATTGTTAGCCAGCTTCTCAGCTTGCTGTGCCTGACCATGTTCAGTGCATGTTTAAATGCTTTGGTAAGTTTCATTTAATTCGTGTACTCCTCACTTAAGCTTGCACGCATCCTATTTTTCGGTATATACACTATAATGTCCGGTCACTCTGCGCACCATTTGCATTTACGAAAAAGTATATCGCCAGCCCCGCCCGAAGGGCAGTTTTTACTCGATTTTTTGTGAAAAAATCGTTTTTCATTTTCCGAAGAAGTCTCCTACCATCTTCTTATAGGTATACTCCGGGTCATTGAGTCTCTCTTTCTTGTACCTTTTGTGCACAAAAACAAGAACGACGAGCGCAACAATTCCTATACCGATCCACATTGCAGTCGTCGATGTTTGTTGTGTGGATGCACCAGTTTTGGCTCTGCCGCCATATACCGATCCGTCCGGTGTTGAACCCACCACAGAAGGATCAATATCCACTTCTTTAGTTGTTGTACGCCGTTCACCTCGTGTGTCTGTGTAGGAAATTTCAATATTCAATATGGATGGCTGGTTCGCAGACGAAAATGGACGGGTTTGGTTTAATTCCTTGTTTCGCTGGCGATCTTCTCCGGGAAGTCCTTGCAAAGCGCCTACCACTTCTTGTTGCAGGTTAAAACTTGCAATGGTATAATCGCCCTTGTTAAGATTACCTATGATGACGGAGTCAATTCCACTCACTCTCCACCCTCTCTGATCCGGGATACTCACCGTTACCGAATTGGCAGAAACACTTCCGATGTTTGCAATGGAAAATGAAGTTTCATCCCTGGAACTTCCGGAGAACGCCACATCAAAGTCAGTCGCCCCTCCAACGAAAATGCCGGCTGTTGTATCTATTTCGCCGGTCGTGGATTCGTAGTCTTCGAACCTTAAATTCAAATCTATCTGATACAGACCGGGCTGGGCATTTACATCAGCCATAACAGTGTAACCGACCTCCACGGATTCGCCCACGTCAAGATACTCGATGTACTTGGTATTATCAGAATACACCGGAAGAATAATTCCATCAGGATCGTTCCACGAGAAGACCATATTTTTCAGAGGGGACTTTCCTGTGTTTGTGATAATAAATTCAAGGGATTCCTCCCTGGCAAGATCGATATTTGCTTTACTGATCGTTATTATCTGGGCGTATTCCTTTCCTCTGACTTCGATGTCGATGGTTTTCGTGGTAGATGTCCCGGTACCGTCCCATATCCGTATGTCCATCTCATAAACGTCTTCGGGCGCATCGTTGTCAACGAACAGTTTGAATTTGATGATGACTGCATCCTCATCCGTCTGGCGTGATCTAAGATATGGGATCGTTTTGTTTAGCGACTCTCCCGGAACCGGGGCAAAAGGATACTCCGGCTCCAATTCAATAATTACGTTTTCTGCATCGTCAAATCCAAGATTCTGTACGTTAAACCTGATCTCAACAAGTTCGCTGGATCTTGCAGGATCCGGGTTCTGGCTTATCAGGTCTGCAACAATTGCTATGTCCTCTGCTACAGCACTACCCATTACCAAGATCAATAACGACATTGCTAACAAAATTTGTTTCATCTGTTTCATCTTATTCGTCTCCTTCATTTTTATGTGTTTTTATGTGTATTCTACTTTTTCAATCTCACCATCTTTGATATGGACCACTTTCTCGGCATATTTAACAAGATTGAGGTCATGTGTGACGATGATGATTGTTTTTCCCTCGTTCGTGTGCAGTTCATTCAGAAAGTCCAGTATGTACTTCCCTGTCTTGCTGTCAAGGTTTCCTGTTGGTTCGTCCGCCAGGATTATATCCGGATCGACTGCTAACGACCTTGCGATAGCCACTCGTTGTCGTTCTCCACCTGATAACTGCGAAGGTAGATGGTGGACCCGGTCGTTTAGTCCCACCATCTCCAGTAAGTAAAGACCCCTTTGCTGCGCCACGCTGGTAGCAACTTCCTGAAACTCCAGGGGCAACATCACGTTCTCAAGAACGCTTAATGTTGGAATGAGGTTAAATTGCTGGAAGATGAATCCGATCTTTGTTCCTCTGATCTGTGCCAGATCTGATTCACCGAGCTTGGAGATATCCTCGGTATCCAGGCGAATTATGCCTCTGCTCGGCAGGTCCAGGCATCCGATCAGATTCATCATGGTGCTTTTGCCGCTTCCGCTTGGACCAATGACTGCCACAAATTCTCCCTTATCTATCTCCAGATTAACTCCTTTCAGTGCGGCAAATTCTACTTCGCCCATCTGGTAAATTTTCCAGAGATCCGTTAATTCGATTAAAGTGCGCCCCATCTCGTATCACCGATTATTCAGGTAATTGTAGTTGTAATCCCACTATTGACCCCGTTTTCCATTCTGCCATCGATTCTATTGTTATTTTCATCGATCCGGGTCATATTAACTGTGTTATTGCTTCGGTTAACTCCCCTCTGAAACTCAGGGTCGTCCTTGTTCGGAATTCCGTCGCCATCATCATCTTGCAGTCCAATACCCTGCTGCCTACCCCCATCAGAACGCTGCACATTTCTGTCGCCTATGTTGCGGCCAGTTTCTTCTACGGGTTTTTCGTCAGGGGTGATACAGCCGGCCGTGGTAATTATCAACACCACGATTCCTATTGCCACGAAGTTTCTCATTTAATTCATCTCGTTATGTGATCTATTATTTATATTGCCATGCGTTGTCTAATAAAAAAGAGTGCGCGGCCATCCCACGCACCTACACTCATTGATTACGCCCGTGACACTGTCCGCCATTACCGCGGCCGCGCCCATCTCGCAGCGGCGTATAATCGTCGTCCTGTCCGTTTGGAATGCCGTCGCCGTTTCGTTTCATATTCCACTCCTATTATATGTCGTGATTCAGCGTTTAAAAGATTTTTGATCCTTAAAAAATAAAAAGAGTGCGCGGTCATTCCACGCACACAGCACAGACTTATCGATTACGCCCTTTACCCTGTCCGCCATTACCGCGACCGCTTCCATCTCGCAGCGGCGTATAATCGTCGTCCTGTCCGTTCGGGATGCCGTCGCCGTCAGAGTCCCTGCCGTTGATGCCGATGTTGTCACAGACACCATCGCCATCACTATCGACAAACTCCATGCCGCCGCATCCGCTTCCACCGCGTCCACGTCCACAGTCATTATCGCAGATACCATCGCCGTCAGCGTCTACGAATTCGGGACGGTCGCCGATGTTGTCACAGATTCCATCGCCGTCGGCATCCACGTATTGGGCGCCGCCAGCTCCGCTACCCTGACCGTACTGGGCGGCAGCAACTCCTGCGGAGACTGCTACCAGTGCAACGATCAGTATTCCAGTCATTGTTCTTGTTTTCATTGTTGTTTTCACCTTGTTCGTTTAGCCCATCTGGGCAATACTCAATCAGTGGGTTCGATATATATAATTATTCCCAAATTATATCCAAATCTCGCCAGAATCACACCCAAATTCATTCCGAACTGAGGTACAGGAGCACCAAAAGCGCCATAAATTCGAGTATGTCCGGTATCACGTCAAGCAGTCCGAGTGCGCACATCCGACGCCCACCCACAGCATGCATGCCCGGAGTCGATATGACCGCCTGCAAGAGCAAAAAAAACGCAAATATCATCAAGCCCAGCGTGAACTTCGATTTGATCTGTGCGTAACTTCGGACATAAATAGCCAGCAATAAAACCAGCAGCACCACATTTGCCGTGGTCATCACCGTCTTAACATTCATTATAAAGACCGGATCGTACATAGATAGTTGCATGTTATTGTCTCCTCACTTGAATTTATTCCCAATTTTCGCCCAAATCTCTTCGAAGAGTGTGTAATTCGCATCCATAGTCTGAGTGAGAAAATACATCGCACCGTAGCCATTTCCCGTGGATGTGACCACGTTATTATCGGAAAGAACCTTCAGGTGATGTCTTATCGTCTTGTAGTCCAATTTCAGCACTGCTGACAGCTGATTGGCATTGTACGGGCGGTCATTCAATGCATTGATCATCCGGGCACGGTTCACTCCGCCTTTTGTGCCGGCGATCAGCCACCAGAGCACACGTTTCATACTATTGATCTGGTGTATATGTCTTATATCTTAAGTCTGGCGGAAACTGCCAGTTCACGCGATTCGTAGCCTGATTTCAGAGTTGTTGCCAGTTCAATTCCGCGTCATCCGAAATAAAAAATCACGCGGCAAAGAGCGATCATTAATACTGATGCCCGTAAGAATCGGTATTCATGGATCAGCAGGTAGCATCCGGGGCAGAAGCCGTGATCGAGCGCAGCAATGATCTGGTCATCAAGCGGCGGGTACCAAAGAACTACCGTCTCCCCGAACTTGACACGCGGATCAGATCCACAAGAACCAGAATTGAGGCAAGACTCATATCAGAAGCACGCAGATGCGGAGTTCCGACGCCGATCATCCATGATGTCGATACCCGGGATTACACGATCACGATGGAGTTTATCGCGGGTCAGCCGCTGAAGAACGTGCTGGACCCGCAGATGAGCGAGCGTGTCGGCGAACTTGTTGGCAGGTTGCATGGCTGCGGCATCATCCACGGTGATCTCACGACCTCAAATCTGATTTTGCACGATGGAGATAACCGGATATATTTCATTGATTTCGGGCTTGGCTACTTCGAAAAGAGCGTGGAGGCGCAGGGCGTCGATGTGCATGTCCTCTTCCGGACGTTTGTGAGCACACACGGCGATCCGGGACTTCCAGGTGCGTTTTCGGCAGGGTACCGCAGGACGTTCACAGAGGCTGATCAGGTGCTTGCTCGTGTGCGCGAGATCGAGGCGCGGGGCAGGTATCTGTGATCCTGTCCGTTATATCCGCACGCCAGTCTTCTTAAACTCTTTTTCGCTGAACAAAATAGTATAATCAGTGATGCCTGTAGCCCGCGAGATCTCCTGCGCGATGTGCTCGCATTCCTCTTTTGTGCGGGCATGAACCATCGTGTACATGTTATAATCCCAGTCCATGCATCTTGCGCGCTCGTAACAGTGTGAAACTTCATCAAATCCAGCCATTATAGCCCCTATCTTCTCGATGCGCTTATCCGGGACATTCCAGACGCACATCGCGTTTGCAACGATGCCGAGTGCGCGGTGCCCGATTGATGCTCCGAACCTGCGGATGATGCCCCGGTCGATCAGCGAGCCGATTCTCCGAATTGCGTCTTCTTCTGAAATGTCCAGTTCGAGCGCAATTTTTTTGAAAGGCTCTGGAACAAGCTTAATTCCGTTTTGCGTGAGTTTTATCAGTTGCATATCAATAACATTCATGATTACACCCTGAACATTACGCCAATCTTAAACATCCGCTCGACCGGGAGATCGAGAAACGGGTAGCCCATTTTTTTGATTTCGCTAAATATCTCAAGTAATCGCGTTTTGCTCTGTGCAGATACTGTGAACCACAGATTGTACGCACCAGGGCGCAGATAATTGTGCGACACCTCGTCAAAGCTGTTGATCTGTATGGCAACCTCGTCGATCTCGTGCTCTGGCACCCGCATCGCGATGAGCGTGCTAAATCCCCCGATTTTTCTTGTGTCGATGATCGGACCGATTCTCCGTATGGCGCCGAGTTCTGTGAGTTTCTTAAGGTGGCTAATGACCTCTTCTTCAGATACGCCGATCTGCTCCCCCAGTGTGCGAAAAGGGCGGGAATCCAGCGGGAAGTCCAGCTGAACCATGTTTATCAGTTGTCTGTCGATATCATCGAGTTCTTTTTGGTCTATCATCGTGAAATCGATCCATTATTGTGAAATGCCTTCATACGGCGTCGGTATTCGCCATATCGATCTTCCGGAGAGAATCTGGCTGGACGCGGGTTTACGGTGGCAGAATCACACACGGGACAAGTTTCTTCCAGTGTATATCGGTTACACTGAGTACATCTAAGGATTTTTGATTTCATAACGTCCTACTGGTATTTTACGCACTTGCAGGCTCTTCGTGCCTGTGGAATGTGCCGGTCCCGTTGCAACGATGTATCTCATCTATTGCACGCTCTGCAGCACCTTTCAGCACCTTTTCTGCCAGTTTGTAGTCTGGTGCGGTGACTTGCAGGCGATATCGTGGAGCGCCCACATAGCGGACCGTGAGTGTGACCTCGTCGCCCTCATCGATCGCGGTCGTTGCAAGTGCTGCTTTGATCAGGTCTACGCCGTCTGGTTCGGGACACATCAGGTCCACGAAACCAGTAATATTGACAAAAGGAACCTTCACGTTCTCGATTGCAACCTTGGCGATCTGGCTTGCGTGTTCCTCCGCAATACCGGCGTCATCCAGCACCGATGCGCCAGAGATCACAACCTCCTCAAAAGCGTTGTACAGACCGCCGAACGAATCGATCAGCTTGTCTGCGATCGGATGCCTCGTTTCATCATCCTCGATTGCGAAGTTGAGCCATTTCTCTGCACGGATTTCGATCTTCCATTCCTGGATCTTCTTTCTCCGCTGATGCTCGTTCACATCCTTGTACGACATATCGATGTGACCGCGCTGCGGGTTCACAGCAAGCACCTTGCACACGATCTTCTGCCCTTCGCGTACATAATCCCTGATGTGCTTCACCCACCCGGCAGCCACCTCAGAGATATGGATCATGCCCTCCTTTGCACCGTATTCGTCCAGTTCTGCAAATACGCCAAAATCCATCACCTTCGTGACGGTGCACACGACCAGATCACCTGGTTTTGGCCAGTCTCGCATAATAATCACTCCAGAACTTCAAGGATCGGGGCAAGTATCTTGGCTCTGCCACCCTTTGGCTCCACAAGTGCTCGTCCGCAGACGATGCATTGTGCATGAGTGCTCGCGCTTCCGAAGACGACCTGTTCGTTTTCACAGTCTGCGCACTTGACCTTCAGAAACCTGCTCTTTGGGGCAGGTGTTAGATTTTCATTGCTCTTTGCCATAATTATCCCACCAGTTCGAATTTGGATGCTCTGAAACACTTTCTCACATGCGCCTTTTTGCATTCGGTGCACCGGTACCTGAGATGAACCTTTTTGGTCGGCTTGTCGCCACCAGGGACTTTCGAGAACTTTCCACTGTTCCCGATACCGCTCTGTCGTTTCTTCTGCCGCGCGATTCTGGTCATGGATGATGCTTTTGCCGGTTTCACCCGCTCCACCTTGTGTGTGGTGTGCTTGTTGCAGTACGGGCAATGTGTTCGAAATTGTGCTGGCATTTTCATTGACGTTTTCACCTTTGATCTGACTTATTTTATGAGATAATAAGGGTATCTCTGTTTCCCGCCGGTGCCCGGATTATGGTTCTGGCTTGCTACCGCTCGTTGCCACTGTCCGGTGCAGTTAGCTGCTACCTATGAAATGTACTGATTCTGATGGATTCTGTGGTTTCCAATCTTTGCGTCTTTGCGTCACCCTCGTCTTTGCGTTCTCGTTCGCCAGTTTAACGCAAAGGCGCAAAGGCGCGAGAGACGCAAAGGTATGGGGCCCGCGATTTTTCGCATACGTGAGGGGGTTTCCACCATCGACCACAGAAAACGGGCTATTTGGTAATTCGAGTTACAAGCACTTTTTCACACTTCAGGAGGCTCCGGTTATGGTATGGAATATTAAACCGCAGAGGACGCAGAGGTGCGCAGAGAGTTGTTATTTTTCTCTTTCGCACCCTCTGC
>JAYEGG010000321.1:0-2171 GCA_034658995.1 Methanobacteriota archaeon
GGGTTCATTCAGGAGATTCCGCCCGACGTTTGAGGGCGTTGGATCTCACCACTACAGGGGAGGACTCAACAGCGTCAGGTCCTTTAAAGTATTTGCCCGGGGGGACCCAGACTGCCAAAAGCTTTACAATCCTGCCAACCCAAAAAAACAAACAAGAGCTATGGATATCCGGACAAACAGCCGCATACAACTCATCGATATCACCCAGTCCCTGAATCAGGTGATCGCAGATGCCGGAACACGGACTGGTGTATGCCTTGTGTATACACCTCACACCACGACCGCGGTTATCATTAATGAGAACGAAGCCGGTCTTATGGAAGATATATTAAAATTGTTAAATGACATGATCCCGCCGGCTAAGTATGCTCATGACCGGATCGACAACAACGCACGCGCACACCTGCAGGCGGTTGTGCTTGGAAATAACGCTTGCATACCGATTGAGGATGGGCGGCTGGATCTTGGCACATGGCAGAGCGTTTTTTTCGCAGAACTGGACGGTCCGAGGAGCCGCAGGCTCACCGTGAGAATTATTAACACGACCATGTAAACCTGAACTCGCGTTTACCGCTAAATTATGAATTATATCACAATTACCCGCATCATTGGCTCAGTACTGAGATTTGTTGGGCTAGCGATGCTGGTCCCGCTCGCGGTCGCCCTCATCTATGGCGAGAACTGTGATCCGTTTCTGATATCAACCGCCATAACGTTCGCGGTTGGCATCGCTCTCGGTCTGAAAACTTATGAAATCGATGATCTCCCTATAAGAGAGAGTTTCGCTATCGTTGCGTTTGGTTGGTTCACGGTAGCGATGTTTGGGTCATTGCCGTACGTGTTCAGCGGAATCCACCCACTGGACGCACTATTTGAGTCGATGGCAGGGTTCACAACCACCGGATCGACCATACTGCCTGATATCGAGGCACACTCAAGGAGTCTGCTCTTCTGGCGCAGCTTCACCCAGTGGCTTGGCGGCATGGGGATCGTTGTGCTCTTTATTGCGATCCTTCCCAAGCTTGCGGTGGCAGGGCGCGACCTGTTCCGCGCCGAGGTGCCTGATCCGATCGGCGATAAGCTGAGACCAAGACTCGGGCAGTCCGCAAAGATCCTCTGGTCGGTCTACATGATGCTTTCCGTAGCCGAGGCGGTTGCGCTCCGGCTCAGCGGGATGAGCGTGTATGATGCGATATGCACCACATTCAGCACGATGTCGACAGGCGGCTTCTCGCCGCACTCGGAGAGCATCGCATTCTTTGGAAGCCCGGCGATCGAGATCATTGTCACATTCTTCATGATCGTTGCTGGCGCCAACTTTGCGCTGCACTTCTGGGTGCTGCGCGGCGAGCATAAACGCCTGCTCCGCGACCCCGAGTTCAGGCTATATCTCTGCATCATCTCGTGCGCCACGCTGCTGATCACGATCATGCTGTGGCGCAGCAGTGGAATCCACTCGATCCGGCTGGCATTGTTCCAGGTGGTCTCGATCATCACTACCACCGGATTTGCCACTGCAAATTTCGATGCATGGTCCAGCGCCGCCAGAATCATGTTATTCATGCTCATGTTTGTCGGAGGGTGCGCCGGATCAACGAGCGGCGGAATTAAGATCGTCCGGATACTGCTACTTACCAAATACGGGTATCGTGAATTGTTCAGGTCGCTTCATCCGAGAGCGATCCTGCCGGTCCGGCTCGGGAGAAAGATGGTGCCGCAGAATGTTCTGGAATCCATATTATCATTTTTTATTTTGTATATTTTAATATTTGCGGTTGCTTCGTTGATCATGAGCGCTCTGGGCATGGATATTGTCAGCGCAACGAGTGCGGCTGCAACCACGCTCGGAAACGTTGGACCCGGGTTTAACATGATCGGTCCGGCTATGCACTTTGGGGAGGTCCACCCGATCGGGAAGATGGTGCTGATCCTGTGCATGTGGATCGGCAGGCTCGAGATATTCACGGTGATCGTGCTGCTGATTCCTGATTTCTGGAAGAAATGAGTAACTATATAACCCCTCGCACAGATGTTTTTCTAATGCCTGATGCCGAGGTGGCCCAGCGGACTACGGCGCCGGTCTTGAAATCCATCATCCCCTCAAACTTTGGTGGTTCAAGTCAACCGGTGGTGCATCGCACCTCGTGAGTTCGAATCTCACCCTCGGCGTG
>JAYEGG010000322.1:0-2153 GCA_034658995.1 Methanobacteriota archaeon
AGGTCGGAAATCACTGCACACCACTCGGAAGGACGGGCACGGATACTCTGCCGAAATGAATCCCTTTCTGGAAAAAGAGCTTGCGGAAATGTTTTCGTAAGTGTGATGGCTAACCCGGACGTGGACACGCGGGCATTGCCGTTGTGTGGGTGTGATCACGTTGTTTTCATGCTCTCTCGCGTGTACATGCAGGTAATTGAGATGGGGCACGAGATGTATACTCATGCGTGCATCGAGCGCGTTCACGCAGCCGTTTTCCGTTGATGTCGACTATCTGGCACGTATTCGCCACTAACTGCGATCCGGTGCGCGATCAGGACGTCCGCATAGGTGGCGTTGCCGTCGTGGTCGAGGTCGCCTTTTCGCTCATGGGCAGGCTTGGACCGCCGTCATCCACAATCACGCCGTTTTCCGGCAGGTCATCATCACACCACCGTAAGTTAACGTTATGACGATGATCCGATCCCCGTCATCATCGCTGACCGGAATCTGGTACTGTACATCAATCGCATCCACTATCTGCTCGGAAGTCCCGACTTTCGGTGAAACGAGATAGCCTGTCTTTTTACAGTCACAGAATACATGTAGAATTACCAATGATAACAACGCGATTGAAGAACAGACGTTTGAAAAGGGTGGAACGTGTCATACCTGCGTGACATCTTTTGGGCTGCAATTTACGTTTCACCGAAAATCGAGGGAAGTACTGTATCACAGCGATGATAAGCGCTCGCATATCCCCTGATAAATAGTGTGGCGGCAACAGTATTCGTTTTTCATCTCAATACAGCCCCCGATCTTCACGTTTGCTTCTGTATTCATCCTTCCCACCGAAGTTTTACCATCTCCCCCTTTGAAAAGTTTGCGTCGAATCGGTCTAATGCATCGGCTCTGCCAAAGATGGCTGGGACATCGTTTGAGTCTGCTATCGCAACAGGAGCCTCAAACTCCAGATTGCCGAGCCTCACCTTTATTTGATAAACATAAGCCACCATGATCGTTCCTGGAACGACCCCCTTAATCTCGGCATATTTGCCTGTTGTTATGTCCCTGATCAGTGTTTCGCCGATATACCTCGGTAGCACGCAGAAATCAGCACCTGTATCAGCCAAAACCTCATCTATGGTAATCCAATCGCTTGCCAGTTCCGAAAGGGCATCCATCTTAATGCGTGGTCTTTTTACAGTGTTGAGCACACCGCTTTCCTCTTCTGCATACGGAAATTCTATCTCCATTTCAACACACCAGAATCTTTTCTGTTGTCCGCCACGCTATAGCGGTCTCTTTTCCAGGATTTTGTTCTCTGATTTCGAAATATTTCTCTTTTGGATTCCGTCCTTCCCAAACCACCCTTCCGTCAACCTTTATCACATACCCAAATTTTTCTTTCATCTTATAGATCACCACTTTGAGTCCTATCTCTTTTCTGTATCACGACGCACAAGGTATTATGTTTTTTCATAATGCCAGTACTTCCAAATGGTGGAATCAGCGGCAGTCATAGCATAATCCCGGAAGCATATTGCCAAATCGCGGCTGGGCACAACTTCAATTATCGCGAACTGAGCCCCAATCTCTAATGCGGTGGCTCTGGGCACGTCCATGCATTTTTCTGGTGAGCCGCTTGCCCACCCTTCGTACGTCCCACCATGCATAGATCATATCCCCACATCAACTCTGCTATGGTACATCCCACAAATGCCATATTCTTATAAGTACCTTTTGTATACCGAGATTATTATGGCATTGTAGATAAAATAAGTGAAATCAGTGAAATCATTGGATAAAAGTTTTATTTGCCACATATTAATACAAATTACGTAGATTAACTGTGCAAATGACTTTTCGGATCGATAATGCTCCGTTCTGGCAGTTGTACTTACATAAGACAACCCCGGGTAACCAGAAAATAATAAAAAGTCTCGTTTTTTGCATTGTACCCTGGGTTTGCGCCACATCCCACACGATCGCGCTAATGTCATGCAACCTGCACCCAACGCGCAACGATACGACTCACTCTCGCCCCAGCAACGTGAGTGACCGCATCCACTCATCGTCAGGCTCGCGTGATGTCCCGACCACTAGGCGTCTTGTGTCGCCGACCTGTTCCATCATGCCTCGTGCCTCTACCATCTCGCCAGCCAGCGCCTGCC
>JAYEGG010000323.1:0-2146 GCA_034658995.1 Methanobacteriota archaeon
ACCGCTTCTTGGATTTGCGTCTGATGTACCGTTTCTTCTTTTGGACTACCAGACCGTTCCTTTTAATGATGCGTTTGATTGTTGACAGGCTCGGCATCTCATCTTCTGAGTGACCAAGCTCGTGCATGTGCAATTGCACCTCAACGGCTCCGATACAGCGATACTTCGTGTCTTCTGTTTCCCCCTTCATCAACGACTTTCGCGCGTTCACCACAAGTTGCTCCATCTCCGGATCCGTCTTTCTATGAACATTCTTCGGTGCCCGGGATTTATCCCTAAACCACCCCTTTTTACTGTTTTTATCGGAATTGTCATATCTTCCGATCCAATTTCGCAGCCACACCCTTGATCTGCCGACGCTTTCACAAATTTTGGAGGGGCGTTCACCCATCTGATATCGATTGACCGCATTAATGCGTTTCTGTTCCTCTTCCGTGTACGGTTCGTTTGATTTCGCCATGACACATCATCGGATGCATCACGACTTCTCGACACTCAAATCTCCAAAATTGTAAACGATGTGTTGAGCCTTACCACATAACCCCCCTTCCAAAAGCAAAAACCGGCTTTTGCTCATGCTCGGCAACATCCACAACGATAACCTGCTTTCCATTCATATCTTCAACATGAATTAAGGGATAGACAACTGGATCTGCATTCTGCTTGATCTGGTTTGCCAGAACTTCAATCGTGTTTTTACCAATATCAGTTCCAATGATCTCACAATTGTCTCCCACGCCAATGAAAATTGTCCCGCCATTCTTGTTTGAGAATGCAGAGATCGTCTCAACAACGCCCCTCCACTCGGCAAGCGAAGTCTTAAATTCGGTGGTTTCAGATTCCCCGGCTTTAATGGTCTCCACCATATCCATCAAGACATCCTCGCATAGAATTTATCAAAATACCTCACAGTTCTCTCCAGCCCCTCTTCCAACCCCACCACCGGCTCCCACCCAAGCACTTCCCGCGCCCTGCCGATATCCGGTCTCCGGACCTTTGGATCATCAACAGGCAGATCCTCAAAAGTAATCCGTGAATCGCTCCCGATAATCCCAACAATCACTTCCGCAAACTCAAGCACTGTCATCCCCCCTTGATTTCCGATATTCACAGGATCCGAAAAGTCTGACATCATCAACCGAAATAGCCCATCAACAAGATCGGATACATAGCAGAACGATCGCGTCTGCGACCCATCCCCGTACACGGTGAGATCCTCGCCCATGAGCGCCTGATTGATGAAGTTCGGAACCACCCTGCCATCGCCTGCACGCATCCGCGGACCATAAGTATTGAAGATGCGTGCAATTCGCGTATCCGTGCCGTGGTACCTGTGATACGCCATCGTGATCGCCTCAGCATGCCGCTTTGCCTCATCATAGACGCCTCGCGGTCCTATCGGGTTCACATTGCCCCAGTATGTTTCTGGCTGCGGGTTCACAAGAGGATCCCCATAGACCTCAGACGTGGACGCAAGCAGGAAGCGCGCTCCATGCTCTTTTGCAAGCCCGAGCAGATTATACGTACCGAGCGCGCCCACCTTCAGCGTCCGGATCGGCAGGGCAAAGTAGTCGATCGGGGACGCCGGACTTGCCAGATGGAATATGTAATCGATTCTATCGCCAAAATAGATGGGTTTTGTCACGTCGTGTTCCAGATATGTGAATCGATCTGACTCGATATTCCGTGCACTGCCTGTTATCAGATTATCTACGCAGATAACCTCGTGCCCTTTCAGAAGCAAAAGATCGCAGAGATGGGAACCCAGGAACCCTGCGCCGCCTGTTACTATTGTTTTCATGCCATCCTCGTCCTAAAACTCGATTGATGATGAATCTCCAATGTTCGGGGAGTTGTGCTTACCTATAAGCCCAGCTCGCTCCCCCTCACTGAACTCATAGTAATCCTTCTCTCTTAAATCACGTATAATGACGGCGATGTCATTACTATCCAGAATCCCCATCTTTTTACACGCGAGCAAAAACGCAGAAATGTTCAACGTGAATATTTCATTCTTATGGGTCTCTGGTATCTTGAGTTACAGTGACCAAAACATCGGAGATTTTTTGTATCCACTTCAAAAAGCATGGTATTTTGACTGGATTTACAGGATTTACAGGATGTTGACATTGCGGTATATCCTGTC
>JAYEGG010000324.1:0-2145 GCA_034658995.1 Methanobacteriota archaeon
GGCATCCTCACCTTCCATAAGCTCCCCCGGAAGCTTTTTTCTGAGATCCTTAATATCCACCAATTCACGTAAGAGCTCCGGATCAGCCCGGAGTTCATCAAGGTATTGGATAAGTTCAGCCATCGGTCCGCTCATAGATTCCATCATCTCTATAGGTGGTTGTGTGTGGAGCTTTACCTTTTCAATCCATATCTTTCCACCACTTATGTCTCCAGCTGCCGAGCGGAATTCATTGGTCCACCGCTCCATATCTGATGCAAGTTCATTATGAGCCATCGAGTCTCCTACAATTTTAAGCCGCACGACCAACGGAGTTTCCTGGTTTTCTTCCAGAAGTCTTTCGAGATGCTCACCAATTACCACAACCACGTCATATCCAGTCTCTGCTGCCGAAACGTCTGTTTCTATCTCAAACCAGCGAATAACGTCAAGGGGCTTGAAATCTGGATATGGTCGCCTTCTTTCATCCACTGTAACAAGCACACATCCTTTAGGTCCGGTCTCGCGAATGTGCCGTCCCTGAATGTTTCCAGGAAAAATGGTCAGTGGGGTTTCCAGCAATATTTCATGTTTGTGAACATGACCCAGTGCCCAGTAATCATAGCCTCTCGATTGCAAACCATCGAGTGTGCAGGGAGCGTATGGCTCGTGTCCTTCCATTCCTGTCACGCAGGTGTGTAGCATTCCTATATTGAAGCACCCCTTGATAGCGTATGGATATCCTGATGAGAGATCTTTTTTTACCGAAGGTGAAGCAAAGCTTTGACCGTGGATTGCCACATCCAGCCCGTCCACCTGCACTGTTTCAGGTGTATCTGCTGAAAATATTTTCACACCTTCCGGAAGCTTGAGTGTTTTTGTAATCTTGCTGGCAGCATCATGGTTACCCGCGATGATGTAAACGGGAATGCCGACTTTGCGCAGTTTGCTCACCTGTGAGGCGAAATATAATCCCGTGTTGTAATCCTTCCAGTCGCCATCGTAGAGGTCACCAGCAAGTAGTACAAATGCAACCTTTTCAGCGATAGCGAGACTGATTAAGTTCTCAAACGCCCTCCGCGTCGCCTGACGTATCTCTTCGACCGGTGCCCCTTCATAATGATCAAGTTTGTGCAGAGGGCTGTCCAGATGAATATCTGCTGCATGGAGAAACTTAAACATAAACTAATATTAGCCTTATGATTATAAATACTCCCTCCCAAAGATGAGGGAAGTGTTAAAAATTGATTCGAAAGGATGTTGTGAGGGGGGTTGTTAACCCGCGTGAGGTTCCACTCGAAGCCACGTCGAGGCGGTCATGCCATCTGGTGTTACAGAAGATCTTGTACTACAGACGATACACTCCCCCAAAAAAAATCAGTGTTGTATCTCTAAAACAAAAACAGACCCATATTTTGACCCCATATTCAAAAATAAACTGAAAACTATAAGTATAATGAGGACCAGTACTTTATAATAATAAATAAAGCCTTGTCGGTCATCAAATGATGTGTCTGCCACACACAACTTAAACTTTCGATTTTTCGGGGCTGTCACAGTATATGGGGTCAGCTCGAAACTCCGGTTTTCCAGATATCCAAACCCCGGGAGCGGTCAGGTGAAAAGAGCGTGCAAAGATCTTTTTCGATTATATGTGGATCGGTTATCCTCAATATCCCCTCATGCGATGCATTAAAAGTGATTGGGGATATGTAGATATAAATAGTTGGTGGATATTATTTCGTAAAAATACCGAGTGGGTCGGCAAGTATCTTGCCCGATGACTGACAATAGGGATTACCATGCTTGATCTTAAGTTAAGGGGTGAATTCCTCGTGGCACATATGCCAGGTACCGCAATTTCATTGCGCACTTCTGACAATCAAGGTGCTGCCCAAAAAAATTCAGATTACATTCTGTCTATTACTTATCCTACAGCAGATATCCAAACTGCACTTAAAGCCATAGGTGTAAACCGAAGTGGCTGCCCCATCATATTAATGGGTGGCAGAGGGCGCGGTAAATCCCATATCATGGCTGTAATGCACCATGCAATCCAATCTCCTGATATTGTTGAAGAATGGTTACATGGGTGGGGCGATAAACTCGATGATAGCGGAATGAAAAACTTCAAAATGATTGAAGGCTTTGTAGCCATCTCTGAGC
>JAYEGG010000325.1:0-2139 GCA_034658995.1 Methanobacteriota archaeon
CAAGTATATGCATGGGCTCGTAGGGTAGCGGATATCCTATTGGGCTTCGGACCCAATGACTCGTGTTCGAATCGCGGCGAGCCCGTATATGCATAAAGGTGGTAAACATGAAAGATATCGACATCCTGACCAAACGGGCAACTGAAATGAAAGCGAACGGTATGCTTGACGGGCAGATCGCTGATGAACTCAATATCTCGCGGGAGACTATTGTCTGGCTTCTGACACGCGCCAGCAAGAAGGCGGGGGTTCGCGCACCAAAAGATCTGTCTATCGACTGGGGGAGCATTGGCGAGAGTTCGTACCGGATGCGGTGCGTCTCTGATGCGATGGTGGATCTGGTCCTCGACAACATCGGCAGTTTCGAGGGTACTGATGTGGTGGTTGGCATAGCGGTCAGCGGCATCCCACTCGCAAGCATCGTGGCAAACGAACTGGATGCCAGACTTGCGATATTCCACCCGAATAAACAACTGTTCGGCACTGAAAACGCCGATGCAGTCGGCATCTTCAGCCAGTCCTTCGCAGACGTTAAGGGTGCGAACTGTGTGATCGTTGATGACGTAATCACGACAGGACACACGCTCGTGGAGACAACCCGTCAACTTACCAACGCGGGTGCGAAACCGACCGCGATCACCGTGCTCGTCGATAAACTCGGTCAAGATACGATCGAGGGCGTCCCGGTCCACCCGCTATTACGTATCCTGTGGGTAGTCTGAAACAGAACCGATCGGTCACAGGCGAAAAACGAGCTAAACGTATTCAGGGCTATTTCGTGCAGACTGCAAATAGATAATAGCCGATGCTGTTGAACGGGAAGTCCCAGCGCACAATGTTCTCGATCCTGCCGGATATCCGCTGGTACAGCGAGACTTTCTTCTCGATGCGGCACAGATGTGGGTATAAAAAGATCATGATGCTGCCAACACGCGCCCTTTGAAACCCTGCACCCCGCATCTTCTTCACAAGTTCCCCTCTCGAAAAATAATATGTCCACAGCCCGTCACTCACAAAATCCTTGTTTTTAAGAGCGTGTCGCACCCAGTCGCGGTTTCCAACAAACGTGTGCATGAGCCACCAGTTGAGATTCCACCGGTTAACGATCGTGAATAGCGCCTTGCCCCCGTCTGCAAGCACCCGGTGCATCTCGGAAAACGCTGAGTCAAACTCAGGAATGTGGCTGTACGCGCCAAACATCGATGTCAACATCGAGATGCTGTTTTCCTTGAACGGGAGTGCATCTGCGCTTGCGATGATGAACGGTATCAAAAGACCTGCCTCGTCTGACTTTTTCTTTGCGACACGGATCATCTCTGCCGAGATATCAAGCCCTATCACGCTAAAACCGTCCTTTGCCAGAGCAAGCGTCTGTTCCCCGGTTCCACAGCCAACATCAAGAATAAGACCCTTGAAATCAACCAGATTCTCCTGCAGGACCGCGTTCTCAACCGTCCGCATGTAATCCAGTTGCGGATTTGAAAATCTTGAGTCGTAGTCGGATGCAAGCGCGTCATAGTATTTAGGGATGTTTATCGTATCCTGCACGGGTGGATCGGGCACTACAGGACAATTTTCAAATAATGTGGGCATTTTCAATCACCATACACCGCAAAAAACTTTGTTCCATCGAAATGTATTATGTGGTCCGGATTAGTTTCTATCCATACCTCAGTCTCCCACGCAACGCCATCAATATGTCTCTTAAACTCACGGAAATCCGGAAATGCACTGATGTATGTTCTTTTTACTTTGCAGTATTTTACGGTCTTTTCCAGTTCTATATGACGTTTGGGCGATAACGGACCGTGTGATGTGACCGCTTCTATCAAAAAAAGATGGTTTTTTTGTGGATCGTAGAGAACGACATCAGGTAATTTATCGTGTTTTGTTATTGGAATTTCTAGATCTTCTAATAAATCTTCATTGATATATAACAACTTTCTAGCGGTATCGCCCACATACACGACACTGGCGTTGGGACAAAATCTTGCTCTAAACTCTTTAATAATTTTCAATTGAAGTTTATTATGTTTTCCAGGCGAAAAATCGACGCGCGTACCATCCGGCAAATCAAAAGGTATGCTATATTTTACTTTTCGTTTCTCGTATCTTTCGATTAATTTACCTTTACTATCT
>JAYEGG010000326.1:0-2136 GCA_034658995.1 Methanobacteriota archaeon
GATTAGTACTGGTCTGTGTCATGTGGGTCCGAAAACCTCCCTTTGCCTTGACCATCCTGACGACGGCGTTGTTATACGGCATCCTTATTCCATATTCCACGCCCAGCCCCACCACTTTTCCGTTTATGTGGTCTATCCCGGTAACTTTCCCGCGAACGATGTCCTGCAACATGGATGATCTGTGATCCCTTGTCGGAGGAAGCAACTGGCCCCACAGTATCGCCACATACCCATCAGGAGCGCCCATGCCCAAGGTCCATGCCAGCGGCTTTCGCCACCCGGAATGCTCCGGAGATCATCTACGATTTTTTCACAAAAAATCGAGTAAAAACTGCCCTTCGGGTGGGGGATGGCGATATACTTCTCGGTAATTGAGTAAGAAATGCCTTTCCGGGTGGAAGCCAGTTTTTGATCAAACTTTTGTGAAAAGTTTGGTGAAAAGTTTGCGAGTAAGAAATGCCTTTCCGGGTGGAAGCCAGTTTTTGATCAAACTTTTGTGAAAAGTTTGGTGAAAAGTTTGGTGAAAAGTTTGCGAGTAAGAAATGCCTTTCCGGGTGGAAGCCAGTTTTTGATCAAACTTTTGTGAAAAGTTTTGTGAAAAGTTTGCGAGTAAGAAATGTCCTTCCGGGCGGGTTGGCGATATACATTTTCGTTAAAAAAATAAAAACCGCCGGGCGGCGGGTGTTTCACTCGACTGTTATCGTTTCGCCCAGCGTGACGTTTCCGTCGTCTGTTATCTGCCACTTGCAGTATTCGCCGAAGACATCGCCGACACTGTCAAAGGTGATCTCTCCTGATGCGCCCTG
Organism: Methanobacteriota archaeon; assembly: GCA_034658995.1. Taxonomy (GTDB): domain Archaea; phylum Halobacteriota; class Methanosarcinia; order Methanosarcinales; family Methanogasteraceae; genus Methanogaster_D. Next base: position 807 of record JAYEGG010000326.1, read on the forward strand.
ATAGTTGATCTCTGTTCCATTCCTGATCAGTGCAAGCGCCGTTCCGATGTCAGAGACCTCTTCTCCGGGTGCGTTTGCAACGACTGGTATCGTATCTCTGATCGTGGTTCCGTCTGCGCTCCCTGCTTTCTCGATCGCAAGAGCGATTATTGCAGCCGCATCGTAGGTGTTCGAGCTGAATGTGGCAGGTTCTCTCCCGAATTCTGCCTCGTAAGTCGTTGCAAAGACATCATACGCATGACCTGCAGCTCGCGGGTCTGGTGTCGTTCCTGTGAAACCTGCCACGATGTATTTGCCTTCGGTGTCCTTCCCGACCTTCTCAGCCAGTTCATCGGTGCGCATACCCTCTGAAAGCAGCCAGTTGCTCGTGTCCATGGCGCCTTTCTCGTACGCTGCTTTGAGGATTATGCTTCCGGTGTCAGGGTAGCCAACAAGAACGATAACGTCCGGATCGCTCGCAGATACCTTGTCAACCTCTGAATCGAATGTTGCTGCGGTCGATTCGTATTTAACACGGTCGGCAACCGTTCCACCGAGTTTTTCGAACTCTTCCTTGAAGATCGCCTCAAATCCTACTCCGTAATCGTTGTTGATGACGATCATGCTCGCGGTGACATATCCACTGTCATTCGCAAGTTTTGCCATCGCTTTGCCCTGCAGTGCGTCTGAGGGGACAGTTCTCCAGTAGAATCCGTCATCCTCGTACGTCGTGAAGTCAGGTCCGGTGTTGGACGGGGATATCTGGACGATCTTGTTGTTGATCGCTATGTTGATTATTGCCAGACTCATGCCACTTCCCGCAGCGCCGATCACTGCCGGAACCTTGTCGATGGTCGCCAGATGGTTCATCGCATCGTTTGCGATGGTTGTTGATGTCCCGGAGTCCATCGTGACGAGAGTGACGCCGCTTCCGAGAACGCCGCCATTCTCGTTCACCTGCTTTATCGCAAGCCGCGCTCCATCCTCCATCGGTCCGCCGTAAGCGGCAAGGTCTCCGGTGAGCGGCAGCAGCGTGCCGATCTTGACCGTCTGTTCTGTCGTTGCAGCCTCATGCTCGGATTCTGCGTCCTCCGCGCCTTCCTGGTCAGATGGGGTCACACAACCCGATGCCAGAACGAGAGCAAGAACCGCAAGGATTGTCAGGTACTTTATTCCCTTCAAAATTATTACCTCCTCTTTGTTTTGTATGTGTTTTGCGCCCCATATCCAGGTAGCCAGAAGGGGTGCGTCTTTGGCAAAGCCGGTGTCAGACAAGCCGGTTCATGCATATCCGCTCGCCTGCGACATTACCAGCCAGAATTAATTGATTAATGTTATATAAATGCTCTGT
>JAYEGG010000327.1:0-2128 GCA_034658995.1 Methanobacteriota archaeon
AGCCCGCCGATGTCCTCATAAGTGATGCCGGTTCCTTTTGCAGAATCAAAGCCCATAACCGGTTTTTCGAGCAGCACGATCGCTGTGCGCTTGTCAACCAGCACCAGACCTTCAGGCTCGGTCTCGGTCACGATCAGTGGCAGCATCTGCCCACCAAACGGCGAGGGTGACGTCAGGATGGGAACCACGTCCCCGACTATGATCGGACGCTTGATCATCTGGTGTTTCACGATGATCTCGGCATCAGCCCCGAACTGGACCTCTGAGCCCTGTGGTGGTGCGAACACGATTTTCTCAGCCTCTTTCGCGGACGCACGCCTGATCTTCACCCGCTCCCCGATCCCGGTGCCCGCGTTCTGCCGCACATAACTATCGACCCGTATCGTCTCCTGCCCCCAATCCTGCCTGTCGGCGCGCCAGACCTTCGCGCCCGTTGTCTTCCTGCCCTCGATCTCAACGATGTCGCCTGGCGACAACTGGAGCGCTTGAAGGATGTATGGGTCAAGGCGCGCCATTCCCCGTCCCGCATCCTTCGGATACGCCTTTGCAACCGTTAGTTGAAGTTCATTCATGAATATCACCTGTACATTGTTTGCTTCTGTGTCCGCCTCTACATCCTCTGTTGTATCCGGGTTTATATTTGTCAGGATTATGGATAAAGGTGATGCACGGAATTGATTGCCACGGTCAAGTCTGTTATACTATACTCGCAAAGGTCAGCGGCTACCCAGACCCGGAGATGCAGATGATCGGAAATGGCAGTGCATCCGTACCGTTTCGTCTGATTCGCACCACCCCCCCCTCCTTCACGTTTGTGACCCGATCCCACATCCACCTAACCCCTGGGTACCATGTAACATGCAGTTACGAGTAACTCTCTAATTTCGTCCGGGTCCGGGGGTACCGCGATGTGAATAATGTGGTAACCGCGTGTTGCGGCGTATGCCAGCGCGGTCTATGGCTGAGTACGACCGGAACGATACGCCAGCAGCAAAGCAAACACCATGGCAACGACCCCGAATCCCGGAGACTTTTTCGCTTCAGTTTGCCCCGGCGTGGCATTGGCTGGTGGTGTCGGCACGCTTCCTTTGACACGCACGCTGATAGGCGCCCATGTGTGCTGATCGACATTCGACTTATCTGCAATCTCGAACTGGTGTGTGCCGGGCACAATATCATCGCTTGCACTGATTGTGATATGGTATGTCACCGACTTTCCCATATCAAGTAGTCTTTCTTCATCGCCACTCACGATCGTTAGCGCATCCGGCAACGACCTGACATTTATAGACACGTCGGCATACTGGTTTCCAAAGTTCCTGAGTGTCACGTCAAAGGATGCCTGCGATCCCGGTTTCATATCGATTGTTTGGGGCAGGTCTGTGAACCGGATCTTGTCTTCGGGTGTTGCCGCATAACAACCCCGGACCGATACTGCGGCAATGATGATTATGACGCCAATGCTGATGCCAAGTAGCAAGTGTTTGGTTCTGGTCATGTAACAATACCTCTTGTTTGTCATTATGGTTCTCTTCTATTGTTCAATGAATATATTGTCGATGGTCAGGGCTTTTAATTTCGTCGGGTGAGTTGGAACTACCCGGAAACACATAACACCCGTTGACTCGTACATCCGGATTTTTGGGCGTTCTTCGTGGCTTTCCCGGTGAACGCACACCTCTGCTACGTGACCCCAATCACCGGGTGCGATGCAAATCTTTTATATGACGCGACACTAAAGGCATTCAATCGGGATGCAAAGCAGCATCAACCCCAGTATCAGCATACCCGGTACTCTGGCGCCAAGGTGGCGGAGCGGCTACGCAATCGCCTGCAGAGCGATACCATTCCGGTTCGAATCCGGACCTTGGCTTCTTCCAAAAAACACTATCACACGGCACTTTTTATGACATATACACTATAACGTCCAGTCACCCTGCACACCATTTTCATTTACGAAAAAGTATATCGCCAGCCCCACCCAGGAGGGTAGTTTTTACTCACAAACTTTCCACCAAACTTTTGTATCCACTTCAAAAAACAGGGTAATATTGTAATGGTCGGTTGGATGCAAGCACACGCGAAATACGTGGAGACAAAGATTAACAACGCCCTTCGCGTCTCTGCG
>JAYEGG010000328.1:0-2107 GCA_034658995.1 Methanobacteriota archaeon
GTCATCTCAAGCGTCCCATCGCCGTACTTCTTAGCAAGCTCTGCTGCTTTCGCAAGCGGATCTGCGCCGATGAGTCCTGCGTTGGTCTTTATCTTCACAAAGAACGTGCCTTTGGTCTCGCCCATAACACCTGGGTAGTCTGATGCCCAGTAGAACTTGACTTTTTTACCTTCGTCGAGCCGCCGTTGCAGTTCCCATTTGAACCGCTGCATCTTCAAGCCCGCAAACTCTTCGATTCTGTGGAGATCGATATCCGGCTTTGTCTCGATGTATCCTGCTTCCTCTGCTGCTTTGATTAGCTCGATGCCTTTTTGTGTCCTTCCCATGAGCGTTGTCCATCCCTTGCCAGATCCCATGAACCCTGCTGAGATGTCTGAGAGTTTGGAGACTGCATCCCTGCATATCACGCAGCCTTCCTGAACACAGCCCGCATTCCATAGATCGTTGAGATCAAACTCGTAGCTACCGGAATCGGTCTTCACAACCAGTTCGTCGAGGTGTATGGTGGCTCTGCGGATATCACTTATGGCAACACCCTTCTCTTCCATGAACTTTGCCAGCTTGTCGTAGTTGAAGTTCTCGGTGCAGAACAATCCGATGACGTAAGCGATGTTCGGAACCTTGATCTTCTCGCCGTTCTCGCCGACCTCAAAGCCGTGCGACATCATGCCCGGGAAGAACTGGGTCTTCCGAACCCCGTAGACGTGGCATGGCAGCCCGACAACAGCGGCATTCGTGATATCTTCTGCGTCTTTGATTGCTGAGAGCACAGGAATTGCGGAGTACTTCGAGCCAGCAGAATCGAGCAGTTCATCCTTTGACCGAACAACTCGGGAACTTGGTTTTCCTGCGTCACCGGTTGCGATCACGCCATCGATCAAACCATTGTCCATACAGTACGAGAGAAGAGCGGTCACAGCGCCGCCGTCCTGTCCAGCCTCCAGTACCGCAGGATCGGTTGCTCGTGCAGCAACAAGCGTTTCGTACTGTCCGAGCAGCGCCGGTGGTTTTGCTTTGAAACCAAAGATGTTCGGACCGATCTTTGATGCAAAGGTAACCACGCGCTGGCAGACGTCCTTACAAGCGCCCTGCCCGTTTCTCGGACATTCTTCCTTCAGTGCGGGACCGTCTTCCCGAAACTCAATTCTGTCATTCGGACAGACCGCGGCACATGCGCCGCAGAACGTACATAATCCTGCGTCGACGACCTCGTCTCGCAGGAACCATTTGTATTCTTCGTTTGCCATGATATTTACCCCTTGTAGAGTTCTGTTGCATATTATGCTTATGTCTTTTCGTTGTTCACACTCCTATATAAATATTTCGTAATGTCGTGACGAATTTCGCTACACAATATTCTTATACCGTCAAGACACAGTGATAATCATGGAAGATCATCGCAATCATGGAATCAGGTGCTGGAGAAAGGAGTCGTGCGAGGGTCTACTCGAAACACTGGCAGTCGATGAGCAGGACATGAAGATCATCCGGATATTAAGCGAGAACGCAAGGATGAGTAATGTTGATATCGCAAACAAGATCGGTGTGAGTGAGGGAACAGTCAGACGAAGAATCGCCGAGATGGCTAAAAATGAGGTAATTGAAGGTTTCATCTTACTTCTTGATTGTAAAGAAGCGGAGAAGTGTGTTAAGGCGTTCATAAGTATGGAGGTTGCTGATTCTAACCTGCAGAGTGTTGCGGATGAACTGCTCAATGATCATGAGCGGATCATCGCCCTGTATCGCACAAATGCACGATTCAATCTTTTATGTGAGGTCATGTTCAGGTCTATCATCGACTTGCAGGAGTTTATCGATAAATGCCACAAAATCGAGGGCATTTTGGACTCAGATGTAAAAATGGTGATCGGATCGTACAAGAAATGCCTGTGGACCGGGATATGAGTTTCTAACGCCAAGCGTTGTGATCTTAGCAGGCGACCGCGTGATCAGGACCGAGTCCTGACTCGACGGTAGAAGAGAACTCGTGATCTTTTGGTTACCCATTTTTCGGTGAAATGTAACTTGCTACCCAAAACATGTCACACAGATATGATGTGTTTGTTACCCTCCGCAAAACACTATCTTTGAATACACTCAATAAATT